>JBIIBU010000231.1:0-3646 GCA_044239235.1 Flavobacteriales bacterium | reverse complement strand
TCATTGCATCTATTGAATTGATCCAGCACACGCTGATTCACGGCCTTGTAAATATCCATTCCTGGCATCACATTCATATTTTCTAAGGTAATAATGATAGATGCTTTAGAATAATTTCGATTTGGATACAAGTCTTTCAATCCTTTAATGATAGCGAGCTGTCCCACATACTCTGATAAAAACAAAGAGTCTTTTCTCAACAACTGAAACAATGCTGAGGGATTGCGCTCTGAGTTCACAGTGCGCATAATGTCTTGCTGCAAATTCAATCTATTGTTTTCTAGAAAATGATCATAATAGGCGTTAAAAAACTTCATGTAGGCCGGATTTGTCAATTCCACTGGCTTACTCATGAGGTACTCCTGATAAAGCGCTTTTCTATTCTTTCCCGCCATCATTTCCAATTCTGCAAACGAATAGCGCATATAAGCATTGAAAAAAGGATTTGAAGAAACGTATTTTGGTTCTGTTTCGAGAATAAAATTCGCAACCCAATTATTAAATTTAATACTATCCTTTGCAACCTTTAGCGAGTCATTTTGACTAGCTGTTCCAGCGGACATATCCGTTTCTTTCCCCGTAAAATTTTTCTTCTTCACAGCTTCACTTCCTGTATATTTATCTATGGCAAAATCATAGAAATGCTCATCCAAGAATGAATACAAGTCTTTATTAAAATTTGGAATTAGAACATTTATATCGTCAGAAGCCAAGTTGTGAAAACGAACATCTACAGCGGTTCTATCAAATCTTACAAAATCTGCTTCAGTTGCTGATGGGAAATATTCTAGGATATAATTCCGGTTTGGTTCGGGATAAAAAACAGCTTCAAGATTTCCAATTACCAGATAAACCCTTCTCGTTTTCGTTTCATTCAAGGTCACTTTAAAAGAGCCTTCATCATTCAGATGAGCCGTACCTATCAATTCTCTTTGCTGAGACAATTCATCCAAATTAGCGTATACATGCAATGTCTTGTCTGCATGATTTTTCAAAGAGCCCGAAACATTGACTTGACTAAAAGCATTAAATGCGCAGAGCAAAAGGGCAGCGAAAAAAAGGAACTTAGTTGAAACCGACTTATGCATCTAGATTGATTTGTTTTGGAACAAACTGCGAAACATCACCTTTATTTTTATAAATCTCACGAATTACAGTGCTGTGAACTGAAGCATATTCTGGATCAGTAAAAACCAGCACTGTTTCAAGCTGAGCTAGAAGGGCTTTGTTCATATGAGCAATTGTTCGCTCGTATTCAAAATCCCCGCCATTTCTTAATCCTCGCAGAAGAAATGTAGCTCCAATCTTTTTACAATAGTCTACTGTGAGTCCTTCATAGATATCTACGCGCACGTTTGGCAAATCAGCAAAAGTTGCTTCAATCCAGGCTTTCCTCTTTTCTAGAGGAAACATTGATTGCTTGGTAGTATTGTGACCAATCGCCACTACGACTTCGTCGAACAGGAGCGCGCCGCGTCTAACAATGTTTTCATGACCTCTTGTGATTGGATCAAATGACCCTGGAAACAAAGCTATTTTTTTCATTCTTCCGGTACTTTAAAAAAAGTGAAGTTCACACTTCCATATCGTCGGTGTTGACTAAAGAACGGATGATCACTGAAGTCCATTTTATCAGGATGTTCTAAGACAAATAGACCCCCTTTTTTCACCCATCCATTATCCAATACTAAGCTAGGCAATTTCAAGAAGCCTACAACATCATAAGGAGGGTCGGCAAAGACCATATCAAAGCTTCCTAAAGGCTTTACTAAAAACTTAAAAACATCGCCACGAATGATATCGCCATTATCAAAATTGAATAACTCAAAATTCTTCTGTATAAACTTGACATGCACGGGGCTCATCTCTACGGCCTGAACATGCTCGGCACCGCGTGATAGACACTCGAGTGAAACAGCGCCAGTACCAGCGAACAAATCAAGAACCGTCGCACCATCCATATCCAATTGATGACTTAGGATATTAAACAAACTCTCACGTGCAAAATCAGTTGTAGGACGTCCATCAAAATTCTTGGGGACTTCTATATTTCGACCCTTAAAAGTTCCAGAAATTATACGCATAATGAATGAATAAGAACAGAGAACAAGTTATGATCTCCTTTGTTCCAGAAATTTACGCTTCCCACATATCCTTCAATTAATTCTTTCAATTCTCCTGAAACACTTGCGCCATAAAGCGAAAGATTAGTTGACTCCAAATGTATTCCCAAGCGCATTGCTGCATTTGCCACATGATAAAGGACATCGTCATTTCCCTGAATCCCGTAATGATTAGTAAGCTTTACTTGACCATCATGAAAAGCAATAACGAGCATGTATCCATGTTGAACCAACACATGAAATCCACTTAAATCATTGGCCACCGAAACGGCATGACGAAGAAATAAGCCCGATGATGGGAAAAAGCGCACATTCGGAAAACGTGAGGCTAAAGTCTGCAAATGGAGTGGCAAATCATAAACTATTCCTGCACCAATTTCAGGTATCATATAAGTCTCCGGACAATCAGATTCGCGACGAGTGCTAAATTCTAGCAATTCCTTTTCCTTTCCAGGCACTAAAAAGCCTTGTGGCACAAGAACGAAATCCGCGTTATCAAAACTAATTGTAGTTTTTCGAAAGACTTTATCACCCCAATTGCAATGCTTGACAAAATCTATGGCTTGACTCAAATCTGAATTAGAATCATTGAGAATATCAAACTTCTCCACCCATATTTCGCTATTGGAATCGCGATCAACAACAGCTACCTGCACCAACGCTGGATTGATGTGAATCGCCAAGTGCAAAGTAGCTGCAGAAGCGGCTACATCTTTTGGCAATAAAGCCTTTGCTGCTATTTCGGGGTTAAAAAAGCTCATCTACACCGCGAACTTACGAAAAGCCAACGAGAAATAGCTCTTTTTGGGCACGAGTAAACGCAGTATAAAACCAACGATTGAGTTCGACACTATACATTTCTTCGGTAATATAGCCTTGATCTAGGACTACACATGGCCATTGCCCTCCTTGAGATTTGTGACAAGTAATGGCATAGGCAAACTTGATGTGAAGTGCATTGTAGTAAGGATCCTCTTGAATAGCCTTTCTAATTTTTCCTACATTGTTCAGATGCTCATAATCGAGCGCAATAATAGAATAGAGCTCTCTTTGCTTTTCATAACTAAGCCCTGCGCTTTCCTCCCAGATGGTATTGCAAAGCAAAAGGACCTCCATTTCAGGCAAATCAGGGTAATCAACCAAACGCACTACAGCCCTACAAAAACGAAATGCACCACGGTCCTCAAACTTTCTGACCCGCTCCACTACCAATACATCACCATTAGCAATAAAACCAGCTGTTGCAGTTGATTCACCTTCAAGCCAGAAGTAATTATTTTTAAGTACCATCAAGCGATCGCCAGTATTCATCTCATCTTCATTACAAAGAATTCGAGCGCGAACTTGTTGATTGTAAATATTTGCTCGCTTATTAGATCGAGTAATGCAAATAGTTCCGTCTATTCCATACTTCCGAATACCATCTTCGAAAATGGGCTGAAGATCAGATGTCACGTGCGAGATATCCGTAAAGCCATCTGTGGATATTTGAGGATAGCTCGCTTGACCTGAATTAATCAAAT
>JBIIBU010000145.1:0-5060 GCA_044239235.1 Flavobacteriales bacterium | reverse complement strand
ATACCTTTTTAAATTCGTTAATTCAACAAATCGTTGAGTTACACAACGCAAATGGTCGAACTCTATCAGTCGAACACGAGTGTGGCGATTTCTTGCTTGACATCGATACTGCAATACCTCTAGGACTTATTACCAATGAGCTAATTACTAATTCGTATAAGTATGCATATAACGATGAAAACGAAGTTAAAATCGAGGTAGAATTAGCAGAGCTAGAGGAGGGCATGTTTAAAATGACCTTTAGAGATTTCGGTCCGGGCCTGCCTGAAGGTGTTGATGTTCATCTAAGTCCAAGCCTTGGAATGCATTTGATTAATGGACTTGCACATCAACTCTCTGGCGATGTGCGCTATTGGTATGATGGCGGTAGTTTCTTCGAAGTTACTTTTTACAATTCAGAGCGACGTTCGCTTCAGTAGCCATAATTCGCGTGACTGATGCTTTTAATCATCGATTTCATGCATTTCATCACTACCAAACGGCTAAACGTTTGGAGCTGCTTATCTTGACCCCGTTATTAATAAAGAAAGAGAAATGAAAATTGCAATCGTAGAAGATGAGTTGATTATTGCAACGAATATTTGGCGTAAGCTTATTGCAGTTGGATACGAGGCATTTCCACCATGTTCCTCTTTCAATGAAGCCGTTGAATTGTTGGAAAGAGAAAATCCAGATATCATTTTAATTGATATTCGTATAAAGGGCCACAAGGACGGGATTCACTTGGCCGAACATATTCGCGAAAATTATGATATGCCAATAATTTTTGTTACAGCAAACGGTGATGCTGCAACCATCGAACGCGCAAAAATGGCAAGGCCAAATGCCTATGTGGTAAAACCATTCACAAAGCAAGATTTGCATGCTGCCATCGAAATAGCTTGCCTCAATTTTTCTCCAAAACAAGTTGCTGAGACGGAGCCTAAAAAATCGAATTTTGTGGTTCTAAAAGCAGGTCATGATTTAGTAAGAATTCTCAATGATGACATTCTATATATCACTAGCGAAGGGAACTATGCCGTAGTATCTCTTAAAGACGGCAAGACAAAAAGAATTAGAACAACGTTGTCTTTGATAGAAGAACAGTTAGACAAGGAAATCTTCTTTAGAATCAGCCGTTTTTGCGTCGTTAATTTCACACACGTCGAAGTCCTTGAAAAGGTGAGAGTAAAGGTGGCGGGAAACTTCTTTGATATTAGCAGAAACTATCGAAATGACGAACACTTGCGTTCAGTACTAGAGAAGTCCAACAGTTAGATTTAGCGCTTAATTATCTTTTCTTCGCAAAGAACTCTCGCAGCATCGTAGCGCACTCCTCTTCTAGGACGCCGCCTTTCACTTCAGTTTTCGGATGCACAATACCTTGATTGTTGCCTGTGTGATGACCAAACTTGGTATAGCCTCTTTTTTCATCGTATGCACCAAATACTATTCGTCCAATACGCGTATTGTATGATGCGCCTGCGCACATTACGCAGGGCTCTAATGTGACATAGAGCGTGCACTCATGAAGTGATTTGCCTCCAAGAAATTCGGATGCGCTGGTGAATGCTTGCATCTCGGCATGAGCCGTAAAGTCGCGAAGCTTTTCTACCAAATTATATCCACGTGCAATGACCTGATTCTGACAAACTATTACACACCCTATCGGAACCTCATCTTGCTCTTGCGCAAGCAAAGCCTCCTTAATGGCTAGGCGCATAAAACGCTCGTCAGTTTCTTCGGTACTCATACTTTGGCTCTTACATATTTGATAATGCGGTTTTCAGAAAGCCACATTTGCTCATAAAAGGTACGGATATTTAGAATGTCACGCATATCTTCTGTTTGTGTACCCAGATATGCTCCATACACATCGTCAGAATGGGTTTCGATGACGCAGCCGGCAGCCGGCAATTCTTTCATCGCTTTTTCGTAAACACCTGGATTGTCGTGTTTGATATGAATTAATGCGCCTGGCTTTAAAAACTTGCGGTAGCGCTCCAAATACCATGGTGAAGTAATTCTTCGATTTCCGATATGATCCAACGGTTGCGGATCACTGAAGGTCAACCAAATTTCATCCACCTCATTAGCGCCGAAATAAGAGGCAATGAACTCCACTCGAGTACGAAGGAAGGCAACATTGTTCAAACCCTCTTCAAGGGCTTCTTTTGCCCCTTTATGGAAGCGGTGGCCCTTCACATCTACTCCAATGAAGTTCTTATTTGGGAAACGACGGGCTAGGCCAACTGTATATTCGCCCTTACCACAACCCAATTCAAGCACAATAGGATTGGTGTTTTTAAACACCTTTTCATGCCACTCGCCTTGATTGTAAGTAGCGTTGTTCTTGATGATATTGTGCAAATCAGGCTGATGAACATTGGGAAATGTTTCATTTTCAGCCCATCTTCTAAGTTTGTCTTTTCCCATAACGGCGGCAAAAATAAGATTTAGACTGCCTATCTTGGCACCCAAATGTCGAATAAGCAAAGAATATTAATAGTTCCGTTAGATTGGGGGTTGGGTCATGCGTCGCGTTGTATACCTATTATCAAGAGAATGGTGGAAGTGGGACATGATGTAATTCTTGCTAGTAACGGGCGTTCGAAGGAGTTGCTTAAATGCACTTTTCCTAACATCGAATTCGCCCCAGATCCACCTGATTATAGCATTACTTATCACTCCAAAGGAAGTTTCGCTTTTCATTTGTTGAAGCAAATTCCGCAGATACTAAAATCAATCGAGGAAGAAGAAATTTGGGCCAACAATGTTTGTAAAGAATATAAAATTGATCAAATCATTAGTGATAACAGATATGGTCTGCATTGCGCTGAATCCACTTCTGTCATTATTACGCACCAGACTAGTCCTCGATTTCCGTGGTTTATAAGATGGTATTCGAATCGATATTTTAAAAAATGGAATGAGCAATTCGACTATTGCTGGATTCCAGATGAAAAACCGATCGAACGTTCATTCGGTGGAGCTCTTTCTCATAAGAATGTTCCTAAGAATGCCCAATATATTGGAATACTCAGTCGCTTTACAAACGAAGTTTACACTGCATCAACAGACTATTCAGTGGTAGTGATGATCTCCGGACCGGAACCACAACGCAGCATCTTTCAAGATGCGATGAAAAAACGCTTGGAAGGACAAACAAAATCTGCTCTAATAGTGTGCGGAACTCCCGAAGCACACACCGATACAAGAGAGGGGAATATTCGTGTCGTATCACACTTGGAAGATGATGTATTAGCGCCATATCTAAAAGGCGCCGAACTTGTCATTTCACGAAGTGGTTATTCGAGTATCATGGATTTCGCTGCCTTAGGCTTGAAAAACGTGGAATACCATGCCACACCTGGGCAAACCGAACAAGAGTATTTGAAAAAGTGGACTAAGAAACGTTAAGTTTCTTCTTTCGGACCTCTGTATTTCACTTGAAGACCATGGAGGAAATTTCTTAAAATCTGATCTTTACATACACGGTATTGCGGTTGAGTCGGAGCTCTGAAGAATGCACTTAATTCTGGTTTGCCTACTTTGAAATCAACTAGCTTAAGCACTTCAATAATGTCTTCATCCTTCATCGCTAAAGCAATTTTTAGCTTTCGGAAAATGATATTGTTATTCAAACGCTCTTCAGCAGGCATCTGCGGGCCTTCTTTCTTTCCTCTATTAAGATTGATAATTCCATTTAGGAAGGTCGCCAATTGCACATCATGAATCTTTTGAAAAGCAGGATCTTCCTCTTTTTTCAACCAGTCACTAATCTCTGCACGAGTCACTTTCATCTCCGCGCTAGCAAAGATGTCCATCATCTTCGAATCGCTATAATCAAAGCAAAACCTCAACCGACGTAAAATGTCATTGTTCTCCATGACGGCGAAAGTACGAAAATGGGAGAATGGGGAAATGAGGAAATGGGGAAATGAGGAAACGGGGAAATGAGAGAATGCTATTTGGGTTCACTTGATTCCACTTGTGTTCACTGTCGCGCTTCCTCACAACCTCCGGGCTAACGTAATGCGCCCCTCCGGGGCTAACGAACTACCACACACGCTCCGGGCTACCGTAATGCGCCCCTCCGGGGCTAATCAAGTGTTTTTCCATTTGTTTCCACTTGTGTTCATTTGGGTTCTCTTGTTTCCACTTGTGTTCATTTGTGTTCACTGTCTCACCGCCACACTGTATCCTTATCTTTGCTTCCGAATTACAAAAGGAAGAAAAATGAGCATCTCTAAGCAGGCGGTTCTGGAAGCGCTGTCGAACGTGATCGAACCGGATTTGAAGAAGGATATTGTAACTCTGGGGTTGGTGAAAATCAATTCGGTAGAGGGGACGAATATTTCGGTGGAAGTCAAAGTGAGCAATCCCGCAATGCATAGTCGTTTGAGAATGAAAGAGGCGGTTGAATTCACTATGCAACGCATCTTGGGAACTGGCTTTACATTCGATGTTTCTGTTGTTCCAATCAGCGCTGATGATCGCAGCGGTGAACTTAGAAAGGTGCTTCCAGGTGTAAAACATATTATCGCCGTGGCATCGGGGAAAGGTGGAGTTTAGCTGCTGGTCTCGCGCGCAAGGGCTACAAAGTAGGCTTGCTTGATGCTGATATCTATGGACCTTCGGTTCCAACGATGTTTGATGTACTTCACGAAAAACCTCGTGTTGTTGATGTTAATGGCGCAAGCTTGCTTGAACCTGTAGAACAATATGGTGTTAAAATTCTGTCCATAGGTTTTTTCGCAGATGTCAATCAGGCCATTGTTTGGCGCGGATCTATGGCGAACAAAGCCCTCAATCAACTGGTTAACGACGCAAATTGGGGGTCATTGGATTTCATGATAATCGATTTACCTCCAGGAACTGGGGATATTCACCTGAGCATCGTACAAAGCATTCCACTAGATGCAGTACTCGTGGTTAGTACGCCTCAAGATGTCGCTCTTGCTGATGCCCGTAAGGGTGTAGCGATGTTCGCGCTTCAAGGAATTGAAGTGCCGATTTTGGGAATGGTTGAAAATATGGCTTGGTTTACACCTGCCGAATTACCAGAAAACAAATACTAT
>JBIIBU010000289.1:0-2878 GCA_044239235.1 Flavobacteriales bacterium | reverse complement strand
GGAATACCTCAAATATAAGTCTAGTAATTCTTAAAAGGTTGCCTTTTTTTAAAGAGAAAACCCCTAACCAGATTCGAATCTGAATAGGGGTTTCTATATTTTAAAAGTAATACTCTTACAAGTGAATCACTTCGCCATAAGCAGCAGCAGCAGCTTCCATAATAGCCTCACTCATCGTAGGATGTGGATGAACTGTTTTGATTAACTCTAAGCCTGTTGTTTCGAGTTTTCTCAATGCAACGCATTCTGCGATCATTTCAGTTACGTTAGCACCAATCAAATGAGCACCAAGTAACTCACCATATTTCGCATCGAAAATAAGTTTCACGAATCCATCCTTGTGACCAGCCGCACTTGCTTTTCCTGATGCAGAGAATGGGAATTTACCAATCTTAAGTTCGTATCCTGCTTCTTTTGCTTGCTTTTCAGTGTAACCAACACTCGCAACCTCTGGTGAACAGTAAGTGCAGCCAGGAATATTTTGGTAATCCAATGGCTGTGGGTGATGTCCTGCGATTTGTTCTACACAAATGATCCCTTCGGCACTTGCCACGTGAGCAAGGGCTTGACCTGGTGTGCAATCACCAATAGCATAATATCCAGGTACATTGGTTTGATAGTATTTATCTACTAAGATTTTTCCTTTGTCCGTCGCGATTCCAACATCTTCAAGGCCAATGCCTTCAATATTTGCAACCATACCAACAGCAGAAAGAACGACATCAGCTTCTATGATCTTTTCTCCATCGGCAGTTTTTACTTTCACCTTGCAGCCTTTGCCAGTGGTATCAACCGAGGTAACTTCTGCATTATTCATGATTTCAACACCAGCTGCTTTGAAGTTCTTAGCCAATGCTTTTGATACATCTTCGTCCTCTACAGGAACGATGTTTGGCATAAATTCTACAATAGTAACTTTGGTTCCAAGGCTGTTGTAGAAATAAGCAAACTCAACGCCAATTGCACCGCTTCCTACGATAACCATGCTTTTTGGCTGTTCTGTTAAGGTCATTGCTTCGCGGTAGCCAATGATTTTCTTTCCATCTTGTGGAAGATTTGGAAGTATGCGTGAACGTCCGCCAGTAGCAACAATGATATGGTTTGCAGAGTATTCAGTCACTTTGCCAACTGCGTCAGTTACTGATACTTTTTTGCCTGGTTTTACTTTACCAGTGCCCATAATCACTTCAATTTTGTTCTTTTTCATCAAGAATTGAACACCTTTTGACATGCCTTCAGCAACACCACGGCTTCTTTTTATCATTCCTGTGAAGTCTGCTTTTGGAGCTCCAACCTCGATTCCATAATCTTTGGCGTGATTGATATATTCGAATACCGAAGCACTTTTTAGAAGGGCTTTTGTAGGTATACAACCCCAGTTTAGGCATATTCCACCTAGTGATTCGCGCTCTATTATGGCTACTTTAAGGCCTAATTGAGAGGCACGGATAGCAGTTACATAGCCTCCAGGGCCGCTACCCAAAACGATAACGTCAAAGTTCATTTTGCAATAATATTTTTCTGGTGCGAATGTAGTTAGTTTTCTTTTGAGCAGTGTCCTTATCTTCGCAGCTTCATAACCAATTATTAAAACGTAATGCTGAACATCGTCCTATTCGGCCCTCCCGGCGCCGGCAAAGGCACTCAGAGCGAAAATCTGATCGCCCGATATCAATTGGTACACCTGAGTACTGGGGATATTTTTCGATATAATATCAAGGGCGAAACCGACCTAGGGAAATTGGCGAAAAGCTTTATGGATAAAGGTGAATTGGTTCCAGATAGCGTGACTATCAGTATGTTGGAGTCAGAAGTGAATAAGCACGCAGATGCCAAAGGCTTTATTTTCGATGGCTTTCCACGAACTGGAGCGCAAGCTGAAGCATTAGATAATTTTCTTACTTCCAAAAGCACATCCATTACATGTATGCTTGCTTTGGAAGTAAACGAAGATGAATTAAAAGCACGTCTTTTGAATCGTGCAAAGAGCAGCGGCCGTCCTGATGACGCTGATCCTGAAGTGATTCAAAACCGTATTAATGTATATAATCGTGAAACCGCACCTGTTGCTGAATACTACAAAGCACAAGGTAAATACAGAGGTATTGATGGTATCGGAACAGTCGAGGATATTTCCGAACGTCTTTGTCAAGCTATTGAAACAGCGGTAGTGTAGGTATAGAGGAATATTATGGCTGATTCAAATTTTGTCGATTATGTGAAAATCTGTTGCCGCTCTGGAAAGGGTGGTGCTGGTTCTATGCATTTGCATCGCGACAAGTTCACCGCGAAAGGCGGACCTGATGGGGGAGATGGCGGTAGAGGTGGCCATATTATTATTAGAGGTAGCACCGATGTGTGGACTTTGCTCCACTTGAAATACAGAAAACACGTTATTGCTGAAGATGGTCAAGGTGGCAGCGCTTCCCTTAGAACAGGGGCGGAAGGCGAAGATGAGGTTCTTCTTGTTCCCCTTGGCACTGTGGCGCGTGATGCAGAGACAGGTGAAGTTCATTTTGAGATCACCGAACATGGTGAAGAACATGTCATCGTTTCAGGCGGAAGAGGTGGACAAGGAAATCACCATTTCAAAACGGCGACACGCCAAACTCCGAAATTCGCTCAGCCTGGAGAACCAGGGAAGGAAGAGTGGAAAATTCTTGAGTTAAAAGTTCTTGCAGACGTAGGATTAGTGGGTTTCCCAAATGCAGGTAAATCAACGCTCTTATCTGCAGTTTCTGCTGCTAAACCTGAGATTGCTGATTATCCATTTACTACCCTTGTTCCAAACCTTGGTATGATTAGATACCGTGGCGATAGATCTTTCGTAATGGCCGATATTCCTGGAATCATCGAAGGTGCTTCTGAAGGTAAAGGA
>JBIIBU010000008.1:0-20851 GCA_044239235.1 Flavobacteriales bacterium | reverse complement strand
TTCCTTTTCGAATGTGTAATTTTTTCTATCGTCTTCAAAAACATAATTGTCTGTATCAATCTCATCCATGCCCAATGAATCGATTTGTGGCCTCAACACTTCACCACCTCCAGTCGTTTGTGCCGTGCCTGTATATTGCTCCGAACCATTGGTAAGTACTTTATCCACAGATCTATTTCCTATGTAAATAACAGGTCGATTATTCTTTTTGAATAATAAAGTATAATCGCCACTTGTAGCATTAAAGCTATAATCATAGGGATTGCGGGGAAAATCGCTTAGCAACTCGGTAGTGGTGAAATATCTATAATGCACCGTAGTATCGATACGCGCTATAGCACTATCCACACGAGCGAGATAACGGTTGTCCACTCCCCTGCCATTACTCAAATAAGTATAATGCTTGGGACTATATAAGAATGGATGATGTTCGTCTTGATCGGGTGTTGAGGTAATTCGCTCCAGAATTTTCGAGCGATTATCCAAATCGAAAACGTAAATATCTTTATTCAAGTTTTCCAACTTGCCTTGATCTTCCACTCGCAATGTATCGTCATTTCTGTTGCTCGCAAAAATGATTCGTTCATCGTTGTCAATGAATTTTGGATTGATATCATCAAAGATATCATTGGTCAATTGCTCTTGGTTATTACCTAGTACTTGATAGAGATAGATATCTGTGCGGCCTTTATTTACTCCACTAAATACAATCTTCTTTCCATCGCGACTATATTGAATATCGATGACTTTTTCAATTCTGAAAAGTTCCTTTTCTACTTTCTTCTTTTCTTCCAATTGGTAATTTCCAATAAAAGCTCTACCTCTTCTTTCGTACATATATGTAAGAACTTCAGAAGAGGGGTGCCACGTCAGTACGGGGAAACTTTCATCAACAAGTCGATCCAATTTGTATTCTCTCTTTAGTACCCGCTTGAGTTTTTCTTTTTCAATATCGTAAATCCAAATTTTATACTGTCCCATTTCATTGGTCACGAAGGCCATCTTCTTTCCATCGGGAGATAATTCGAATTGACTGTAGGTATATTTCTTTTTGTACTTAACTGCGAGTGCACCAAGTTGCTTTTCCATTTTTTTCCATGCCTTCAATTCAGCACGAGTAGCGTCTTTCGAAGGTTTGGGAGTATATCCGGGAACATTATTTGATTTTACAGAGCTGTATTTGTCTTTGTAATACTTGATGAAATCATTGGTAACAGTATCAAGAGATAATCCAAGTACAAATAGAAATCCACTCTCAACATTGCGACTCAATCGCGTCATGTAAAGAATATTTGGGATCACATTCTCACCATACACTTCAGCGATGTATCGCCAAAATGCGTGACCTACCAATTTCGATTCGCGACCCTGCAGTCGATTGATACTTCCAACTTTTTTCTTTTGAACCAAGTCGCGCATGAAATTCTCAGACTCCGGAAATTCCTTGATGGAAGCAAAGGAGATAATTCCTTCCTCATACCATTTGGGCATACTCAGCAAGGTTGAGCTTTTCAGCACATCTTTCCAATCCCCGCCATACATCATTTCATTGAAAACGACTTTTGAAAGTCCTTCACGAATTTGCTTTTCTAAAGCAGCATGGTCGCCTTCATAGTAGACAAACATTTTGCTTCCCATTATTCGCGCAGCGCCGCCAATATTGTATTGATCATCATTTGAAATACCAATGTTCGATTGACGAAATTCGCTTTGCTTCGCATACGAAAGAATTTGAACCTTATCTTCAATTGAATAGTCGAAGAATTTTTCTACAGTTTTCAGATTTTTTTCTGCAGACACAAGAACATATTGAGCGAGCTGCTCACCACCTTGATAGTAATAGACTTCAAAATGTTCTGTTGGGTAATAATACCATTCGAACTCTCGGTATTGAACTCGGTTTTTTCCGAAATCGAGATTAGAGCCTTGATAGAATTGCGCACTAGAAGAAAAGGCAGCAAAAAATGCTACCAACGCCACTAGAAGAGATTTAATCTTGTAATTCATCATGCTTGAGGGGCTAATTTAACCAATTGCGCTCTATATCTACACAAACAACCACTGTATCCCCTCAAAAATTCAGGTCGTTTAACATTTCTAACTTAGCCGCGTCGTAACGATCTTTGCAATCAAATAGTGTCTATGAATATTCAGATCTTCAATTTCAATGCTTTTCAGGAAAATACTTACCTGATTTACGATTCTACAAATGAATGTGTAATCATCGACCCCGGTATGACCGATGAAGAGGAGGACGCGATTCTATTTGACTTTATTGAGCAAAAAGGATTAAAGCCCAAATTGATCTTGAATACACATTGCCACATTGATCATATCTTGGGTGTGGCCGCAGCTAAAGCTAAATTCAATATTCCTTTTGTGACGCATGAAAAAGATATGGCCATGATCGAAAGAGCGGGTTCCGCTGCCCTTATGTGGAACGTCCCATACCGTGAATGCCCCAATCCTGATCGATTCATCGATGAAGGCGAAGTCATTCAAATAGGAGAAATGAAGTTCGACACGTTATTCGTTCCTGGACATGCTCCGGGACACCTTGCTTTTGTTTGTCATCAAGAAAAAGTCGTGATCTCAGGTGATGTGCTCTTTAAAAGTAGTGTAGGCCGGGTTGATCTACCGGGGTGCAATAAGCTTGATCTGATCAAATCTATTCAAGAAAAAATGTACAAACTACCTGATGATTATGCTGTATTCTCAGGTCATGGTGAGCACACTACAATTGGAGCGGAGAAAAAAACAAATCACTTCGTTAGAGAAGATTCGGTTTCTTTTTAGACTAGGCCTTTTTCAGAGTAAAAGAAAAAGTACTTCCCATATCGATAGTGCTACGCACGGATATAGACTGTTTGTGCGCCTCGATAATGTGTTTGCATATTGCTAGACCGAGTCCAGAACCTCCTTCATTGCGTGAACGACTTTTATCTACACGATAGAATCGTTCGAATATTCGAGGCAAATGTTCTTTGTCTATGCCTAAGCCGTTATCCGCCACCTCGATAAGAATATTGTCATTCATATCATAGAAGCGCACACGCGTTTCTCCATCATCCTTGCCGTATGCCAGGCTATTTACCAAAAGATTGGTGAGCACTTGTTCAACACGCTTGCGCTCGCCTAAAACCATAATCGGTTTTTCGGCAGGATTCTTTAATCGAAGTGTAATGTTTCTATCTCTCGATTGTTGTTCGAGGGATTCGATTACTTGTTTGCACAAATCAACAACATCAAATTTCTTCACATCGAGCACCATTCCATCGCTTTCGATACGGGTGATTTGATCCAAATCTTGAATTAGATCACTCAATCGATCGCAGTTCTTTGATGCTTTTCCAAGGAATTTCTTGGTAAGTTCTATGTCATCTAGCTCGCTTTCTATAAGCGTATCTATATAGCCTTGAATATTGAATACAGGCGTTTTCAATTCATGTGCAAGGTTGCCAATAAATTCCTTTCTGAAGTTTTCGGTAGCTTTAAGTTCCTTTACCTCTTTGATTTTTTCTTCTGCCCAATCAGCCACTTGTTCGTTGACCTCAGTTAAAACGTCGGTGCTCATTTTGATTTTAGGCTTAGTATCCCCACTTTGACTCTTCAAGGAGTGAATGGTCTTGTAGATAATCTTCACTTTACTGTAGAGAAATTTCTCGATAAAGTTGAAGATGATAAAATAAGAAATGACAAATCCAAGAACAACAAACAGAACGAGCCATATCCACTCGAATTCTCTATCAAGAAAATAAACCAATAAGAAATATGAAAAGGCCAGCAGTCCAGTGATTAGGGCCGAGGATTTGAGAGCTACACTTTTAGGGGTGGTTTGTGCCATTAAGGCTCAAATTTATACCCAACACCCTTAACTGTCTTAAAATTTTCATCACCAAGTTTCTCACGGAGCTTTCTAATGTGCACATCAATGGTTCTATCTCCCACTATTACATCGTTTCCCCATACACTGGTAAGAATATTTTCACGGGTAAAAACACGACCTGGAGCGGAACACAGTAAGGCGAGCAATTCGAATTCCTTCTTCGGTAAATTGAGTTGAGTGCCGTCTTTGATTACAATGTACCTGTCTTTATCGATTACAATGCCGTGTGATGGCACTTCTTTTTCAACGGTTTCATTTGGGGCGTTGCGTCTGAGAAGAGCTTTTACTCGCGATATAAGAACTCTCGGCTTGATTGGCTTAGCAATATAATCATCTGCCCCTGCATCGAATCCTGCAATCTGTGAGTAATCCTCATTTCGTGCAGTAAGAAATGCAATAACTACATGCTTGAGTTTAGCGTCATCTCTAATTTCTCTGCAAGTTTCCATGCCATCCATTCCGGGCATCATCACATCGAGAAGAATTAAATCTGGAATTTGTTGTTTAGCTATTTCTAGACCAGAGCGACCGTTGTTGGCCGTAAATACTTCGAAACCCTCCTTCTCAAGGTTGAATCCCAGTAAATCTAGGATATCCTGTTCATCGTCTACTAGAAGTACTTTTTGCTTACTCATTCGGCGTCTTTGTAATTATTACTTTGCAAAATTACTCTCCCTTCGTTAAGGTTAGGTTAAACCAACCTTAACTCATAGCTATCTAAAAACACTTTTTATTTCTAAGTTTTCAAAAATAGCTTTTATTTCGGGGCATGAAACAAAACTTCTTTGCCGAAAAGGTAATCTGGATAACAGGAGCCTCAAGTGGTATTGGTGAGCAATTAGCCTATCTGTTGGCCAGACAAGGCGCTCAACTCATTCTTTCCTCTCGAAGAACAGAAGAATTAGAGCGTGTAAAAAAACAATGTGGCTCGGCAAAAGTCACCATCGTTGCGCTCGACTTGGGCAAAGAAGAATCAGTGCAGAATGCAGCTACAGAAGTTTTAGCCAAATTTCCTCGTATCGATTACTTGTTTAATAATGGTGGAATAAGCCAACGAAGCTTGACAGTTGACACAGATATTTCCGTTGACCGCCGCATTTTCGAAGTCAATTTCTTTGGAAATATTCTTCTCTCTAAGCTAGTGGGAAAACGCATGGTGGAGCAGAAATCAGGTCATATCATCGTTACCTCAAGTTTGGTGGGTAAGTGGGGCTTTTACTTGCGTTCGGCTTACTCTGCATCAAAGCACGCTCTGCATGGATTTTATGAATCGATGCGCATGGAAGTTGAAAAAGATGGAGTAGCAATTTCACTTGTGTTGCCCGGGTTTACACAGACAAGTATTTCACAAAATGCGCTCGAAAAAGATGGAAAGGTAACAGCTAGTCAAGATGAGAATCAAAAAAATGGACTGACCGCTGAATTCGTTGCTGAGAAAATTCTCAAAGGAGTAGAAAAAAAGAAATTCGAAATTTCGATTGGACGAACAGAAGCTTTGGGACTAATTGTAAAAAGATATTGGCCTTCGCTATTCGAAAGGATGGTCAGAAAATGGTCCGCGAAATAAAAAACCCCCTCGCTTTCGCGAGGGGGTTTTTCTTTTTATCTGCTCTTCCACTATTGATTAAAAGAACGGATATATTCGTCTAACGCTTGGACAGAAGCACAAAACCAGAAAATACTGTTTACCTGGTAATAGTTCTGTTTGTCCATGGTATTCACATAAGCCACTTTGGCAAACTCCAATCTTGAATCCTCAAACCAGAATTTCTCCATGATTTGTTTTACTTGATCGGTTGTCACGTTTCTGTTTTCAATCGCTTGTTTGGCAATACGCATTCTGTCTTCTTCGAACCATGCATTCTCCACATTTTGAAGAATAATTTTGAATTCAGTAGCGCTTACACCAAGCGAAACGTGCCCAGATCCGCAATTATCGCCGTGCTGATCATGACCGTTGCCATGACCGTGATCGTTGTAAACTGGCTTAGCGACAGGGCGACCACTTGGACGTGGAGATGGTTTAGGGCGTTGATCCACAGTTGGAGTTCCACAAGTTCTCTTTGGAGTGACATTCAAATCAAGAGATTTATTTCTTAATAATGAAGCAGTCACAATAGAGTTTTCGGGAACGAGAACGCGTCCATCGTAGAGGATTGTTCTGTGTCCTCCATTGCCGACTTGTTCATCGCGGTAGATTCTTAAAGTGTGATTACCTGCAGCAACATCTTCTAGAGACCAACGATTGAACGTAATAGTCTTTTGATTGTCCCATTCGATGGTCACTCTGTGAGCATCAAAAAGGCTGAGGTTGAATTCGGAATTCCCTCTCGCAGAAGCTTGTGACGCAAGTGCGGAGAGGCCGAAGATCGAAGTGATAAGTAAAATCTTTTTCATGTTTTGGCCCTCCTTAAATTTTAATTGTACTTGAGGTTCGGAGCCAAAAACAAAGGGTGTGCCAAATTCCGAATTAGTCTTTGATGCGACTAAAACGAAGTGCTTTCAACATGAAATCAGGAAGCGGTTTTAATGGATCTCTTTTCTCGACATTCAAGAAGATTCCCCACTTCTCCATGATTGGAACTTTGTACACTTCAATCATCTCAATAAGGGTCACATCATTGTCTTGAATATAGGTGCAATGCACTTTGGTTTGTCCCATGCCGATCGCATTGTTGCTATCACATGTGAAGCCATATCCCGCAGCGGCCAAATCCTTTCCTAAAGCCGCCATTCCTTTTACATCAAAACCAATATGTGCGAAGCCAGTATCGCCCCAAATTCTATCTTTAAAAATATAGTTTGGAGTGCGGTCCAATGCTTGAATTAATTCGATATAATTTTTACCAGTCACCTTAGCAAAACCACCTCCTGGCTGAGCAGACTGGGTAAGCAGTACACGACGGTATTTATTTTTTCCTCCAGGAAGATTTTTCCAATCTTCAAATACACCTGTCGAATCATAAACCACTTGATCGAAACCAAGAATATCTCTGTACAATCCAAATGCTTTATCCATGTCGCTCACACCAGTGCTGCAGCCAATCACACCACCGCTGTGGTGATTCGCATCCGTGTACCATTGATCGCCTTCTACATATTGCCAAACATTTCTATCTAAATCTTCAAGATAAAAAGTTTTTCTACCTGAAGGATCAAGGGAAATATCTGTTAATGCTGGGGCGCCATTTTCTTTACAAAATACATGTGATGCTTCGATGTTTTTGCATTTCAATTGTGTGATACAGATCCCCAAATCACCAACGAGAATATCAAATTTTGCGCGCACAGGTTTAAAAGAAGTCGGACAAATAACTTCTATTGCACAACCGCCTTGAAGATTAACAACCATGCTTGCACGCTTTGTAATCGTGCTATTGCGCGTATACACATCCATAAGCGGAGCGGGTTGCACAGAATCGAAAAATGGAATATTCAAACCAAAAAACTTTCTGTAAAACTTAAGTGATTTATCCATCTCACTCACTGCAACACCGATATGCTGAAGTCCATTTATACGCTTATACATGGTCTAACTAATTTTTTGTTTGATAATAGCGATAAGTTCATTTCTCAAATCTTGGAACTCATCAAATTTACTCGGATTGGAATTTTTAAATCTCAAAAAAGACTGAACGGCTTGCCATTTTCTATAAATAAACAACCATTTCTTAGCCACCCAACCTACAATAGGTCCAGTGATTGTGATAATTAAAAACGCCATTAATTTTTCATCAAAAAATAATGACGCTATCCCGGAAATAATTAACCAATAAATAGGAAGCAAGAAGGTCCAAAATGCAAGTCGAATAGAGTTCTTGAAAAGAGGATCCTTCACTTTTGTTTTTACAAAATTTTCAATGAATCTCTCAAATGGTGAATAGATTGTTCTTCCCACCAAATAAAAAGGAAGAAGAAAAATCAAACCTAACATCATCAATGGCATGTTGTATCTGCCTGATGCCACCTCTTCCTTGATGTGATATCGATCGCAAATAGCTTTGTATTTCTTCGTCTTATCAATTACATCGAACAGAAAAGAACTGCCTTGAATTTTACCAGAAAAAATGCGATACGCCTCGTACTGATCTTTGAGCAATTTTGATTGAGGAACTTCAAAACATAGATCTCTTAAGTAAACTATCTCATCATAGCCTTCTTCAATTTCCAGATCGATAATAAGCTTGCTTAATCTCATCTTGCATTCAGCAAGAAGTTCATTCATTCCCTTGTTTGAATCCTGCTTGTAGATTTCGTAAAATTTTTCTATTGAAAAAGCTTCACCAAATTTCACTACTGCTTCGGGGTGATGATTAAAGAAATCGGAGTAGTCCAATCCCATTGGAAGGACTAAAATGTCTTTTGGCGAGACACCTGCGTCCATTGCTCCGAAAGCAACACGCGCCATTCCCTTTTTAAATTGAAATAGCTGTTTACGTCCTCGATGAGTTCCTTCAGGGAACAAAGCAATCACCGCCCCGTGGTCGATACGTGCGTAGCATTCTTTAAAAATCTGATCATTTTTATCGAACATGCCTTCCACTTTATCGCGTTCACGATAAACGGGAAGCATATTGAACGTCGCCAATATTTTAGCGACAGCCGGGATTTTAAAGACATCTGATCGTGTCAACCAATGGAGCTGGCGTTTTGTATGCACGCAACCCAAAAGAGGGTCTAATAGGGCATTCTGGTGATTTGAAATTAGAATAACTGCTTTATCTTTTGGAAAAAACTTCGTGTCAATAATTTCAATTCGCTTAAAGAAATGCCGAAACCCTAGACGAATCCAGGGCCTCAATGTTGCGTAAATAAATGTTCTTGTTTGGGCCAACTATAGAAGTGCTGAAATTATTCGTTGTAGTTCATAACCTTGTGACCACCAGCTTGCAGGTATTGATCACGAGAGAACAGCTCAACGTCAGCTTTCATCATTTCACTTACTAATTGATTTAATGAATACTTGTGTTTCCAGCCAAGCTCTCTTTGTGCTTTTGATGGATCACCGATAAGAAGTTCTACTTCTGTTGGTCTGAAGTATTTCGGATCAACTTCGATAATAACCTTACCTGTTTTTTTATTGATACCTTTTTCATTTTCTCCAGCACCTTGCCATTCGATTTCAATACCTACTTCACCGAAAGCGAGTTCACAGAATTTTTTAACGCTATGTGTTTCACCTGTGGCAAGTACAAAGTCATCTGGAGTTTCTTGCTGCATCATCAGCCACATTCCTTCCACGTAGTCTTTTGCATGACCCCAGTCGCGCTGTGCGTCTAAGTTGCCTAAGTATATTTTTTCTTGCATGCCGAGAGAAATCTTTGCGGCACCGCGAGTAATTTTTCTAGTAACGAAAGTTTCACCACGAAGAGGAGATTCATGGTTGAAAAGAATACCATTGCAAGTGTACATTCCATATGCTTCACGGTAGTTCTTAGCTATCCAAAACGCATAAAGCTTTGCAACAGCATATGGGCTTCTTGGGTAAAAAGGCGTTGTTTCAGATTGAGGCACTTCTTGCACTTTACCATAAAGTTCGGAAGTAGAAGCTTGGTAGAATTTGGTTTTCTTTTCAAGACCAAGAATTCTGATTGCTTCAAGAAGTCTCAAAGTACCTATTGCGTCTGCATTTGCAGTGTATTCTGGAGTTTCAAAAGAGACGTGCACGTGACTTTGAGCCGCGAGGTTATAGATTTCGTCTGGCATTGTTTCTTGCACCAAGCGAATCATATTGGTAGAATCGGTTAAATCGCCGTAATGAAGGGTCATTTTTACGCCTTCTTCGTGTTGATCGTGATATAAATGATCAATACGATCGGTATTAAAAAGTGAACTTCTACGTTTCACGCCGTGAACTTCATACCCTTTGCTAAGGAGTAATTCAGCCAAATAGGCTCCGTCTTGACCGGTAATACCAGTAATGAGTGCTGTCTTTTTTGCCATAATATTTAATCTGATCTAGGTCAGGAATAGTGGTGCAATTTACGGATGAAATCAGCGATTTTGATCTTCTCGCGAAAATTGGATTTCAGAAAGGCGCTTGTAAATACCATTTTCTTTTGCCATGAGATCATTATGAGTGCCTACTTCAACAATTTCGCCTGCGTCTAAAACAATGATTTTATCGGCATTACGAATGGTTGATAGTCTATGCGCTATGACAAGTGAAGTTCTATTTTTCATTAGAATATCAAGGGCACCCTGAACCAATTTTTCGCTTTCACTATCGAGGGCGCTCGTGGCCTCATCCAAGATAAGGATTCTTGGATTCTTGAGCATGGCACGCGCAATAGCAATGCGTTGACGTTGTCCTCCGCTCAATTGAATTCCACGATCTCCAACAACGGTTTGCATTCCTTCTGGGAAAGATTCGATGAATTGCATTGCATTGGCTTTAAGGGCCGCTTCGGCTACTTCGCCATCTGTAGCATCTGGTTTACCATAGGCTATGTTTTCGCGAATGGTGCCTCCGAATAAAATAACTTCTTGAGGAACATAGGCCATTTGACTTCGTAATTCAGACAAGCCATAATCTTCGGCTTTTTTATCATCAAACAGAATGGCACCTTGTTGAGGAATATAAAAACGCTGAATTAGGGCGGCTATGGTTGACTTTCCTGAACCAGACGAGCCCACAAGCGCCACTTGTTGACCGGGCGCCACATCGAAAGATACATTTTTAAGCACCTCAATATCTGGCCTTGAGTCATAGTGGAAGCCGATATTCTCAAAGTGAATTTTTCCTGAAAGTTTAGAGGCATTCTCGATTTTTTCAAGTGGAATATCCTCTGTTTTTTGCTCAAGAATTTCCATCACATTTTCAATGATACCCAAGCTTCGGCTGAGTGTTCCCATTTGTGCCGCAAGCCCACCGATCGAACCTGCTACTAGACCTGTGACGAATACGAAGGAGGACATTGCACTAGAATCTATTTCTCCTTTGTCTCGCAAGTATGCACCAACACCCATTACGAGTCCTAATGCACCAAATAAGAATACGATGATGAATGTACCGAAGAGTCCACGCCATACAGCGCTTTTCATCGCAACATTTTTTATTTCACCCACACTTTTAAAAAAGCGATTTGCTTCGAAGTACTCGTTGTTGAATGATTTTACATTCACAATTCCAGTGAATGATTCGTTTACAATTACTGACGATTCGGCTACTTTATCTTGAGTAATTTTTCCGAGTTTCTTGATGTATTTTCCAAAAATAACAATCAGGATAATCATTACCGGAAGTGATAAAAGCATCACTAGTGTGAGTTTGTAAGAATAGGATACAAGCCAAATAACACCAGCTACGATGATTACAATTTGACGAACAAATTCGGCAACTGTGATCGTGAGTGTTTCTTGTATGGTAGAAATATCAGAAGAAAGTCGGCTGGAAAGATCTCCTACTCTACGCTCATTGAAAAACTGCATTGGCATTCGGATGATGCTGGTAAATGCATCTTTGCGCAGATCCATCATTGCATTTTCGGTGACATAAGAGAAAATGTATACACGAAAGAAAGAAAAGAAACCTTGAATGATAAGGAGCACAACCAGAACGAACAAGGTTGTTCCCGTGTCACCCCAGAGTTGATCGACGTTGAATTTTTCGATGATAAAGCTTGTCATCTGACCGCCCGGAATCTGAGCTCCATCTTCAGGCTTAACCACGAGGCGACCGAGCAATGCAGTGATGACAATGACCAATAGACCTGAAATAACCAGCAACAACATACCTACAGAAAAGAGGTATTTGTGAGGTTTTAGATACTTAAATATGCCGAGAGATTTGAGCAGTGCTTGCTTCGAAATCTTCTTTTTATCTTTGTTTTCGTCTTTTTCCAAAATAATCGTCCCGGCTAATAGTTTAGCCGGGACGAAATTAGAGTTTGATTTAGTAAAACAGTTATAGTATTGTCAGAAATCCTTAATAACCTTTTTGAATCTTGCGTGCTTTCTTCAATTGTTTGTTGAGTTCCATCGCTCTGTCGTCTGTGTATTCGTAGTCAGGTATAAGCTGACTATACTCAGCATCCCAGCGCACTTTTACCCAATGTTCTGCCAAGGTTGGGAATTCAACATTGTCAACTGGCTTGAAAAGACCAACATCGATATTGCATTCATAACCAGATTTGCGACTTGGCACCGAGCGGGCATCCACATAAATCTTCTTGTTTACGTAGGTTGTGCCACCGAACCAAAGTTCATATTCGTGTCCTACTGGCACAATGAACTCATAAGATCCTTCTTCATTAGAATTGAATGCGGCGTAGATTTCTCTGTCCTGGTAAATCACCACTTGGACATTGGTTGCTTCTTTGTCTGCTTCAGACATAATATCGATTTCAAAGATTTTTCCTTGAACGACAAAATTCTCCTCTCCTACCTCTTTTTTAGCGAACAGAGGAGTTGTAAGCAAAGCGAAAATTGCAAAAGTTAGGGTTTTCATTTTTTCTTTATTTTTTTAATAACCATATGCATTGAGTACCGAGAGTATTCTCTCTTTCATTTTCGCATGGTATTTATCGTCCCATACGAGTGTTTTCTTTCTAGGACTATATTCAGCTTTGGCTACAGGTAGTTGCGACATAAAGTCGAGACCTACATATTCGTTGTTTCTGAATAGCGCCATATCCACATTCATTTTCAACATTTTCTTATCCGCTTCATCATAAAATTTGGCAATGTCCACTTCGATGATCTTGGTAACATATTTTCCGCCTCCATACTTTACAGTGTATTTACTTTTGAATGGAAGGTTGAGTGTGTACTTACCTTTAGTAGCGGACACGACAGTGCCTAGTAATAGGTTATCTGACCAAAACTCAACAGTAACACCATCAAGTGTTTTCTCAGCTGAATCGGTGAGGTTTATAGAAGTAATTTTTCCATAAAAATTTATCATTTCCCCTTCGGGATATTGCGCAGATGCGATGTTAATCGCAAGTGCCATAATGATTGTTAAACAAAGTCTCATTTCTATAAGGGTTTGGTGTTTGTACGCCCTCTGTTCTGTTTTTGTTTCATTTTCAATAAATCTGCTTTAAAAATTCATTCCTTTATTTTGATTACTTATACCCAAAAAAAACATCCGCTTTGTCCTCCTTTCAGTAAAAATTAGACGATTTAACAATCATTTCACATTTATATGTCTGTACATTATATGTAGCTACATATATTTGTCCCATGACAATAGAAGAAGCTATTAAACAGCCCAAATTCACAAATGAGTATCATAAGCTCATGGTGAATCTATTGTACACTGCTAGTTGGGTGGACGTGAAGCATCAGCAGTTCATGAAGAATTATAGCATCACAGTGCAGCAATTCAATGTTCTCCGAATTCTTCGCGGTCAGAAGGGTAATCCGCTTTCGATCAATTCTTTGATAGAACGTATGATTGACAAAAGCAGCAATGCTTCCAGAATAGTAGACAAATTGGAGCAGAAAGGGTATGTGCTTCGCACCGTATGTCCCAACGACCGCCGTCAAGTGGAAGTGCGCATAACAGAAGAAGGCATTGCTTTTATAGGTCAGCTTGATGAGCCGGTAAAAAGTCTTCAGCAGTATGCTCATGGTTTAAACCAAAACGAGGTCGAATTAATGAACAGCTTGTTAGATAAGATAAGAAATTCAGAAATAACAAATAAGTAAAACAAATAAAAATCAAAATGAAAAAAATCATCCTTACCCTAGCTGTCGCTGTATTTGCAGCATCATCAGCATTTGCTCAATTGACTGACGGCAAATTCAACATCGATTATAAAGCAAGCACAATCAACTGGCACGGAGAGAAAGTAACAGGTTCTGGTCACGATGGTACTATCCGTGTATCTAGCGGTCAAGTTACAGTTGCTAAAGGAAATGTAACAGCAGGTAAATTGAAAGTGGATATGAATGGCATCACTTGCACAGATTTGACTGATGCAGAGTCGAACTCGAATATGATCAACCACTTGAAAAGTGCTGATTTCTTCAACACAGCAGCTTTCCCAGATGCTAACTTCGAAATAGTTTCGGTTAAAGCTGAAGCAGACAAATCTGGTAACACACATAAAATCACAGGTAAATTCACTATCAAAGGAATTACTAAAGAGATCTCTTTCCCTGCTAAAGTTACTGGCACTGCAGCTCAAGTTAACATCACTGGAACGTTCAATCTTGATCGTTCACAATTCGATGTGAAATATGGCTCATCAACATTTTTTGATTCTTTGGGCGACAAAGCGATCAACAACGATATCAGACTTACTTTCAACTTGGTTGCTAAGAAAGCATAATTTCAAAAACATTTATTGATTGCGAAGACCTCCAAGTTTACTTGGGGGTCTTTTTGCTTTTCGCCTTTTTCCTCTCAGGATCTTCCGGAAAGAAATATCTAAAATCCACAGTAAGATAACTGCCTGAAATCGGAAATTCTACTCGTGTTGGATAGGTGTTCAAATCAAAACGAGCAGCAGTGCGTGCTATATCCGAAAAAGGACGGTGGAAGGTGGCACCGAAATAAAAGTATCCCGATTCTTTTGATCTGTATTCAAAGCCATAGTTGGCAAGAACAGAAAACTGCACCCAACGATTCTTATATGTCGTTTGATAAAAGTCGAATCTAAGAGTATCACGTCGTGCATCCGATTGGCTTTCTACATCCGTAGGATATAAATCGATTGAAAACCCACCACTTGCGTTCATGAAAAGATTTTTACCCAATCGCACATAGATCATTCCTTGCAATGGAATTTCGTATCCAATGAAACGAAAGTTTAGGGTTTCCGGTTTATCAAGAATAGGGTGATTGAACTGGATAGAATAATTACGTTGAACTAGGTTGATGCCTGTTTCTAGGCTCCAGTTTTTTGTTAGTCCTTTTCGAATAATCATTCCGAAGTTGATACCAAACTTCGGATTAAAATCTAAAGACAAATCACCGTTCTGAATTGATTCAGCGGTGGTACCAAAAAACTTACTCGTTATCATTGGCTTGAATTGTATTCCAAGCGTAGTGACGTTTTCTTGTGTTTTCGCCAAATTGCAAAAAAGCAAGAAAATCAAAATCACACTTATTTTTCTATCCATTCAGTTACGTATTCCAAAGGTCTTCTGTGGCTTTTTGGCCATTCATTATCAGTATATCCAAGGTAAATTAACCCGAGGCACTTGTCATCTTCTTTTAATCCCAAAAAAGAGTTCATTTCTGGAGTGTAAATAAGTTTGGGGGTTGCCCAAAAAGAACCAAAACCATAAGCTGTTGCGGTAAGTGTGATGTTTTGGACAGCACATGCCACCGCCTCAATTTCTTCGATTTCCGCTATTTTACCAGAAGGATCTCTTTCCATGCAAACGGCAATGACAGCAGATGCTTTAAGAGGTCTTTCCTTCATTTTGGTGAATTTACCATTATTGAAGGAATCCTCTGGCGTTTTCATTTTATAAAGTTCCGGCAAAAATCCCGATAGTTTTACGAGTCCATCCTCCATAAATATTTTGAATCTCCAAGGCTGAGTCATACCATGCGACGGCGCCCAAGAGGCATTGGTAAGCAATAGTTCAATTTGCTCACGATGAATTTTCCTAGTGTTAAATTGTTCTGGTGTGATCGATCTACGATTTCGAATCACATCAGTTATTTCACTCAAATTATACTTCATGCTTTCAAAACAATTAATATTGGCAAAGCTAATGCGTGAACTCTTCGCGCATCTTACTTTTGTTTCAATATCTTCAAATGAAAACAATCATTATTACAGGCGCTGGCTCTGGCATGGGGCAAGCAACAGCGATACGACTATCACAGAACAGCTCGAACAGGTTGATTCTAGTGGGCAGAACGAAAAGCAATTTGGAATCTACGCTTTCCATGTTAAACAATCCGTCTCAACATTTCATTTTCTCAATGGATGTGCGTGATTCCCAAGCTTGGAAAAACAACCTTCGTTTTGTGAATGCCGAGACATTAAACATTTCTGCGGTGTTTGCCAATGCGGGTATAGGTGGAGAAAATCACTACGGAGAAAATGATAGGTGGGACGATATAATTTCGACCAATCTCACAGGAACCTATGCTACGATTATGGAGGCCCTCCCCTATTTGACTAAATCATCAGAGGAGTTCAAGCATATTGTGATTACTTCTTCTTGTTTGGCAAGATTTGGCGTACCCAATTACACGGCATACTGCACCGCGAAAACAGGGTTATTGGGATTAACAAAAGCTTTAGCAGTTGAGTTGGCAGCTCAAAAGATTTTAGTGAATGCGATTTGTCCTGGATGGGTTGAAACAGATATGGCCAAAGCAGGCATTCAGATGCTAGCAGATCGAACAGGCAAGGACTACAAAAATGAATTTGATCAACAGATGAGCTATGTTCCATTGCAGCGTATATCACAACCCGATGAGATTGCGGCTATGGTTGAATTCTTAATGAGTGGAAAACAAAACTCCATGACTGGTCAAGGAATAGATATAAATAATGGTTCATACATGATCTAATGAGAAGAATTTTCATCACTTTAATAGTTTGCAGTTTGGCTATGATGAGTTCTCACGCTCAGTCAGATTCTGCGATGATAAAAAGCATTTATAATGAAGTTTTGACGAATGGCGAATGCTATGAAAACTTGCGTTTTTTATGCAAGAACATTGGCAACAGAATCGCAGGAAGTGAGAATGCCGATAAAGCAATTCTTTGGGGCGAAAAAGTGATGAAAGACTACGGATTCGATAGCGTTTACATCATGCCGGTTGAAGTTCCTAATTGGATAAGAGGCAAAAAAGAAGTGGCTTATTATTCCGTGGAAGGAAAGCGACTTGATGTTCCGGCTGTTGCACTTGGAGGTTCGGTTGGTTCTGAAAAGCCTATTACAGCAGAAGTAATTGAAGTAAAATCATTCGATGAACTTCGTGCACTTGGAGAAGAAAAAGTGAAAGGTAAAATTGTTTTCTTCAATAAGGCAATGGACCCAATGTTGATCAATACTGGCGCAGCTTATGGAGGAGCTTACGAGATTAGAGGGCAAGGCCCAATTGAAGCCGCAAAGTTGGGAGCGGTAGGCTGTCTGATTCGCTCATTGACCTTAGCGGATGACAAATATGCGCATACAGGAGCTACAAAATATGATGATAGTGTCACCAAAATTCCTGCTGCGGCATTGAGCAGTGTAGATGCTCGCGAGCTCAGCAGACAATTAAAATTAAATGGTTCAATAAAATTTACATTGCATTTGACCTGTCAAGTATTCCCAAGAAAAATGCAAGGCAATGTAATTGGAGAGATAAGAGGTTCTGAATTTCCCGATGAATTTATTGTGGTAGGCGGTCACCTTGATTCATGGGATATTGGCGAGGGAGCGCATGATGATGGCACTGGGATAGTTCAATCCATTGAAGTAGCCCGTGCATTAAAAGCGATTGGTTACAAACCAAAACGTACCATTCGAATTATTCTCTACATCAATGAAGAATTTGGCAACGATGGTGGTGAGACATATGCATCCGTTGTGAAATACAAAGGGGAAGAGCATATTGCGGCAATCGAAAGCGATGGTGGTGGATTTACACCTCAAGGGTTTAACTTACAAGGTACGGATGCACAAATGGAACAGCTAAAATCATGGAAACCATTGCTTGAACCTTATCAGCTTTTCTCATTCAGACAAGGATGGAGTGGTGTTGATATTGGTCCATTAAAAAATGACCGAATTGCCCTGTTTGGTTTATCAGTCGATAGTCAGCGATATTTCGATTATCATCATTCTGGAAATGATGTTTTCGAAAACGTAAATAATCGCGAATTAAGTTTAGGAGCTGCTGCTATGGCCTCTCTTGTATTTTTGATAGATCAAAGCGGGATACCTTCTGGCGAGCAATAAAAAAAGGCGCTGTAGATGCGCCTTTTAATTGTAGAATGTATATGCTTACGGTTTTGTCACAATAAGTTTTTCGACATATTTTTCATCACCAGAACTGAGATAAACATTGTAAAGTCCAGTTGCCAATTCCATTTTCGGATTGATTTCGACGTTCATATCGGATGTTAGATAAATGAGTTCTTTATGAACCAATTTTCCCATCAGATCATAAACCACAACTTCAATTTGTTTAGCATCATTAGTTACAAATGCTAGGTTGATTTGTTTTCCATCGTTTGGATTTGGGAAAATTCGACCAGAAAAAGTTGGTTCTGTTTCAACTGCTAATTCAGCATATTGAAGCTCAGATTCAAAATTATTTGCGATAGTAAAGAAATTACTCAAAGACGCCATGCTTATGCAAGTGGCAGGACCCCAACTCACCGCGTATCCATTAGCAAAAGTTGGTCTGCATCTTACGTTGTATGAGTTTCCACCAACTAGCCCAGCTACATCTTTTAGTTTAAACAATCTTGTTGTCCCTATACTTTTATATATGGGTGCCTCGAGACCATTCGTATTCGTGAATTCTAATTGGTGTCCTGAGGTTCCGCTTATGAACGGACCAAAAGAAATCCAAGTATTGGGGCTAATTGCGCCATAATTCGTGCAATTAAAGCTAGCAGGAATGGCTTGAGTATTTATTATATCAATAGCTTGTGAGCACACTAATCCGGGATCAGCAAAAATAGCTTCTGTCTGACCAATGCTATTTGGTAGCGAATAAATAGCCGTGATTTCGACATTGTAAATGTGCCCATATTCTAGACCTGGGACCAACGAAAGTTGGAATACAGTTGACGAAGTTGTAGTATATGAATGTATGCTTGCATCTGATTGATCAATAAAATCAAACTTATAAGAATAAGTTCCAGTGAATACTGCTTTGTAAGGTTGATTCAAGTGTTTTGGTCCCGCAGTTACATCACAAGTTGATGAGCGAAGATTCATAGCGCAGACGCTAACAGAACCTGCACCTAGAGCTGAATTATAATTTCTTACACCAAGATAATAGGTTTGTCCTGCAACGAAATCGCCAAAATTAAGCGTTTCATTACCCACTCCACTTTTCAGATTAACAGAAGTAATTGTAGTATAAGATTGATCCTTTAGTTCAAGCACTATATCAGCGGATGCAGAGGTAACTACAAATCTTGCGGCATTAGTGGTTGGTGTGAATGTCATCCAGACATCTTGACCAGTGATCACTGGAGCTTCGCAAATGGAAGTTTCAGTAGCGCCATTTAGGCTCATATTAAAGCTAACGCATGTTGGATAATTTGAAAGTGTTGTTGGTCTAGCAGTCCAAGGATTATCAAAAGCCACGCACGGCCCATTGATACATGAGCCATCATCAATAAGTGCAAATGGGTTGTATGTGCAAGCTGAAGGGTCAGTACAGCCATAACACTCTCCACTTCCTAATCCAAAATTGACATTGGTAACTGAAATTCCATCACCATTGTAAGTGTTTCCTTGACCGTCTGTAATACTCCATTCTATTTCTTCAGGGTATCCACTTCCTTCAACAGAAAAGAAATAGCAACCATCAGGCAGGCAGAAGTGTACGATATCGTAATCGAGCGGATAAGCCAGTGTTCCGCTTGCAACTACATTTCCATCAAAATCTTCTATGATATAAATACCATCATCCCATCCATCTCCAACATAATCTATCATTTCAAGGGTGAGGCAATTTTCTAAGCAACACGAGCCATCATCAAATGTCGCCGCTTCTACATAGTTGCAAGCAACCGGATTGGTACAACCATAGCAAGTCACATAGTCGCAAGTACCATTGTTGCAAGTTGCCGCAGGTTCAAAATTACAAGCTAGTGGATCATCGCATCCGAGAACACCAGGTCCTACAAGAAAATAATTGTATTTGTCCCAAGCTTGGTAAGCAGGGGTATTTGTGAAGTTACCAGAGGATACTACAGCACCACCAGAATAGGCTATTGAATAGGTTGCACCATTCCAACCGTCGCCAAAAGCATCGATTTGATGAAATGTGTAACATCCATTTGGAAGACAAAGAGAATGTGATGAAGAAGCTCCATTAGCTGCCACATTTAAAAATTCTACTCCATCTGAATTTTCAAGAACATAGCCTACCTCAGCCGGGTATGCGCTTGCTGAAACTGTGAGAACGAAACAATTGGAATAGCAGCAAGATCCATCATCAAATGTTGCTGTTGGATTATAATTGCACGCTCCCATGTCGGTGCATCCACCAGCAAGAAAAGTTTCATCCTCTAAATAGGTTGGAAACCACTCAAAAGCAGCGCCAATGCTGCTTTTCGTTGCTAATACACAACAAAGGAGAAAAGGAATAACGACGATAGTACGAATTTGTATCATGTACACAAGATTAGGTTGGTACACTTGATACGTTCAGAAATAAAAAAAGGTTATGCCATTTGCATGACATAACCTTTTTTTTTACAGTTTATATCTTGATTACGGACAAGTCTGTCCGAAAACAACAAGGAATTCCAATAAGTCAGCTACACCAACAATACCATCATCATTCAAATCTCCAGGACAAGTAGACTGAAGGTTGAAAATACATGAGTTATCGTCGATAGAAGCGGTTGGATCATAGTTCTCAGCCTGAGCATAAGTACAACCAGAGCAAGCAGAGTAGTCACAAAGTGAGCAATCACTCACACCTGCAGTTGGATCGTAGTTACAAGCCAAAGGCTCAAGACAGCCAGGAGTACAGTTACCTGAACCAGTGCTGAATTGAACACCTGCAGCGTTAACACCACCAGAGATGATACCATTGTTTGTACCAGTAAGGATATAGCTTACTTCACCCGCGAATGTACCGCCACCTACAGTAATTCTGTAGCAACCATCTTCCAAGCAAAGATTAACAGTAGCAGTGAATCCAGCAGGCAATGTAGCAGTAGCAACGATTTGACCTGTAGACTCATTTACGACAACAGCAGTGTTACCGTTCCAACCATCACCGAATGAATCGTTCATGATAAGAGTAACGCAGTTTTCGTAGCAGCAAGAAGCTGGGTCAGAAATTAGAGCAGCAGCATCATAGTT
>JBIIBU010000129.1:0-5627 GCA_044239235.1 Flavobacteriales bacterium | reverse complement strand
CGCTATGAACTTTTGGCTGACTCTAAATACACTGGATTTTATAAAGGCGCGGGTATTTATGGAGGCGCTTATGTTCGGGTAAAAGACGCTGTAGTTTTTTCAGCGATGCTTGAATTTGCGAACTATACTTTTGGTGTAAGCTATGATATGAATACTTCCGAATTGACTGCCGCAAGTGGCGGTCGAGGCGGAATGGAGTTTTCTTTGAAAATCGTTTCTCGAAACCCTTACTTCAAGAAGGCTGCGATTTTTTAGAAGGGGTTAGAAAAAAAGTATTTTTCCATTCAACTTGAATTATTTATTCAAACAATTTTAGTAGCCTCGTCGGGAATCGAACCCGAATCTAGAGTTTAGGAAACTCCTATTCTATCCGTTGAACTACGAAGCCAATGGTGCAAAGATAAGAATAGACTAATATTGCAATGTGAATACTATTCCAGACAGCATTCCGCTGCACTACGAAACTCACCTTACCGGAGAGGAAAATTCTGAATGGATACTGTTTGTCCATGGTGCAGGCGGCAGCACCCGTACATGGAGAAAACAAACGGAGTCATTTAGCGGCAAACACAATCTTTTAGTAATAGACCTGCCTGGACATTCCAAGTCATCAATCGCTACCCTAAATCAAAAACACTACGACTTCGAGTGGATTGGAAATAAAATCTGGGAAGTGGTGGACTTGTTAAACATTTCAAGGGTCCATATTGTCGCTGTTTCTTTAGGAAGCATCATCGGCATGCAAATGCATCACAGCCGACCGCACCGCGTGAGTTCTATGGTTTTCGCAGGTCCTATTGTCGCCTTAAATACAAAACTGAGAATTCTAGCCAAGACAGGATTAACATTAGCAAAATTTATTGGCTTTCAAAATTTCTATGCAGTTACAGCCAAGTTGACTCTGCCTAGAAAAAACCACAAAAAATCACGCGAAATATTTGTTCGAGAGTCGAAGTTTATCAGCGATTTTGAATACAAAAAATGGACAGCCATGTATGGAAAAACGCTTGACGATACTCTTTTGAAATTATTCCACCACAATCCAAACGTGAGCCTATATATGCTCGTTGGCGCGCAAGATCATTTATTCATACAGCCCGCTATGGCTTATGCTAAGCGGTTTGCAAACGTTTCAATAGAAATTATTGAACGATGTGGACATCTCGTTAGCCTTGAAAAAGCTGATATCTTCAATCAGAAATGCCTGAGCTTCCTCGAAAGCATGAAGCGTTAATTCTATTCATTTTGTCTAATTTTATCGGCAATGAAAACCAAAATATCTATTCTCTTAATTGGGATTCTCTTGTCGTGCCTATCTAGTGCGGCAAAAAAAATGTTTTCATTCTAATCTCTTACTTTTGTTTCAAATTCTGCACAATGAAAATACTCTTTACCTCGATACTGTCAATATTGACCTATTCAATTTTCGCACAAACCGCGGGAAGTCTTGATCCTTCATTCGGTACTGCAGGAAAAGTCCAATTGGACTTAGGTGGAATTGACTCAAAAGCCTACGCTGTATCACTTCAAAGTGATGGTGCAATCGTTGTTTCAGGCTATTCTACAAGCGCAGTTTACGGTAAGGATTTTACTGTTATTCGCCTTGATGCAGACGGAAACTTGGACGCTTCTTTTGGTGATAATGGCGTGGCCTCTTTCGATTTGCAAGCGGGCAGTGATGATATTGTTTATAGCTCAATTATTCAAGCAGACGGAAAGATTGTGTTAGCAGGTGTTTGTGATGATGGAAGTGAAAAAAAGGGAGCCTTAGTTCGTTTGAATATGGATGGTTCGTTGGATGAAACTTTCGGAACAGCAGGTATAGTTCTTTCTGATTGGGTGAGCGGTCAACAAGATATTATTCGCGTAATTAAATACCACGCAGCAACAGGAAATCTTGTTGTGGGTGGAACGTCTGAAGTGAGCTCTACTAGCGCTCAGCCAATTGTTGCACGCTACCTGAGCACGGGTGAATTGGACATCTCTTTTAATACAACAGGTATTAAGTCGATGGCGATTATTGCGGGTGATGAATTGCGCACTTTCGTGGTAGAAGACCTCGAAGTAAAAGCAAATGGAAAGATTAGTGTTGCAGGCTGGAAGCGCTACATCACGGGTGTAATTTCCTATGAATGGTGGGCTGGAAGACTTTTGAGCAATGGTAATATGGACAACACATTTTCAACTGATGGTGTTGTCAATTTTGACGAGTCGGGCTCCAATTTAGCTTATGCCATGGAATTGAAATCCAACGACGACTTGGTTTTATTCGGAACAAAATCATTCAATGGATTGAATACAATGAGATTATTAGGAATAACGTCTATCGGCAATATTCCTGGTTCTTCAACATCGTTTAATATCGGCGCTGATCAAGATATAGCTTACACATCGGCAACGGATATGAATGGTAATTATGTTTTTGCTGGCAGCTCTGGAACACCTACAAACAATTCATTCGCTATTGTGAGGGCTACATCTTCTGGAGTGGCAGATGCTTCTTTTGGAACATCTGGAATCGTTATAACCAACTTTACGGCAGGCACAGCAAATGAATGCCATGAAATAACTATTCAAGCGGATAATAAAATTATTGCAGTTGGTTTTGGAGGAGGTCAATTTGCCATTGCGAGATATCTCGGAGAAGATCAAGCAGAATTAAATTCGTTTACACTTGTATCGCCTGCTAATGGCGCCATGAGTCAGAATTTTGCCACCATGACCTTTGATTGGACGGATGCTTTTGCTGCTGAAGGATACGAGTTGGAACTTGATGTAGATGCGAATTTTACAACGTCGCCGTCATCGTATACTTCTGTGAGCTCTACAAAAACAATAACGAATTTGCTGCCTGGCACAACATATTATTGGAGAGTTAGAGCGAACGCAAATAGCGAAGTAGGCAACTGGATTGGTGTTCGAAATTTCACAACCTCTACATTGAATGCATTCAATTTGGCTGCGCCGACAAATAACTCAATCAATGTTGGCATAGCGTCCGTTATTTTGGACTGGACAACTTTGACTGGAGCTAGTTCATACGAAGTACAAATCGACACGGACATCGCTTTTTCGAGCCCCACACAATTTACTCCAACTACCTCTTCACAGACGATAACAAGTCTTAATTACAGCACTACTTATTATTGGAGAGTGAGAGCTACAAACGGCACTGAATTCGGAAATTGGACAACAACTTGGAATTTCACCACACAAGCAAATCCAGTTTCAGTAGGAGAAATATTGGCAACGCCAACACTTGAAGTTTATCCTCAGCCTGCAACAGATTTTGTTCAAGTTGAAATTGATTCTCGTTTGTTGAATAGCAATTATTCTATCATCGATGAAATAGGTAGAGTTGTTGATTCAGGACGATTCACTTCATCTACAACAACTATTGCAGTCGAGAAATTACCTGCAGGCGTCTATTTCTTTCAAGTACCAGAAATGCAATCGGTTAGAATTATTGTTCAATAGAAGGCTTGTCGTGCGTAGCTTTGCGCACTCCTATGAATATTACACCAAATCCTTTCACGGATATTCTCATTGTCGATCTCATTGAGGCCGACAATTTTCCCGTGGATTTAATCATACTAGACACCAACGAAAAAGAGGTCTACAGAAATAGGATTTTCACAACCAAAAAAATCATCGACGTTTCAAACGTCAAAGAAGGCACCTACCGCATCACCATGCTAGACGACGGAAAGCTGCTTCATGAGGGCATTTTCTCGAAAGTATGATAGTTTGGTAGTTTGGACGAATCTATAAAATTAAGAAAAACACTTGTGTCCACTCGGGTTCACTTGTGTTCATTTGGTTTAACTATCACACTACCAAACTATCAAACTACCACACTAACTTCGTTTCGATATTTTATTATTCGAAATCGCTCTTTGCAGATTGCATTTGTGGCGGTCTACCGATGGGTCGCGTAATGCCAAGTGTTTTGTTGAACGGCCTTGCACGCGCTTGCGCCACATGCGGAAACTGGAGGCTTTCATTTCTTTACGCATGATCGCGATTACCTCAGCTTCACTTACACCAAATTGCATTTGTATGGCATCAAAAGGAGTTCTATCCTCCCACGCCATCTCAATTATTCTATCAATTTCCTGCTCCGTCATGTGTTAAAAACAACGGGGGAAGAAAATTGTTTAAGGTGAATTAGTAGTATTATTTGATCGAACGCGTTATACCATAACTGGCATAGAAAAACAAAAGACCTGCCGATAGACTGGCTAAAATATACATCCCCAAGTCAAATTCAATAACGGTAAATGCAAATTGAATTCCTGTCATTATGAGTAAAGCAAATATTGAAAACGCTCTAATAAAAAGGGTGGCTCGTTTATGCTTCAAATTGACAGCAATAACACCAATTAATGGAAATAGGATACTCGTAAATCCTATGAATGCAACAATGTTGGAATTTTCTTGGCTTGTTTCTTCAAGAATGAAATAGTTGATTACAATCGCGATAGTAACGGACAAAATGGCTCTGAACGCATTAACTTTCATTAATGTCATAAATCTGCAGTCTTTTAAAGTTTGGTGCAGCAAAAATAGATAATACCACGGCAAATGATTGTTAAAACTGTAAATAAAACAGATGCTTAAAATCAACTATTTACACACAAAAAATGCGGTAGAGAAGAGACATATGACTCTAATTGTCAAAATAGTGGAGGCATAATCAGTTAACCGGAAAGTTGTATGTGCTAATTAGGACAATGTTGCTTTTATGAAATTAATTAGTCAAGTTTAATAATAGTGCGTGTTAGAATTTCGTCCACAGAATAAAGTGAAATTTGGTAAACACCCGCAGATAGATTATCAAGTGAAATTTGATGAGCAATCGAGTTTATCTTGCCGCTAAGCACAATTTTTCCGGTAGCTTCTGTGATGTTGTAGATAGAACCAATCTCATTGTTTTGCACAGCGATTGTCATTGTATTCCCAGCTGGATTTGGATAGACAACGAATGAATTTTGATCCAGATTCTCAACGCCTACGACTGTATAAACAGGACTTGTAGATACACATCCAAATTCATTTATCACAGTTACTGTGTAAGGACCAGATGCATAAATCAATTGATTTTGATTGTTGCCATTTGTAATAGGTTGATCAAACAAGTACCACTGATAAGATGCTCCCGCGCTAGCAATAAGTTCATCACCTTCTTGCATAATTGTTACCACAGGATTTGGATTTACATTAACATAATAATCGCTTGTTGCCGAACAAAGCGGATTTGATACTGTGTTTTGAATGAAATACGAGCCAACAGCATTAGGGAATTGGAACTCGATTTCTTCAGAAACTAGTTCGCTGTTTACTGTCCATTGAGATGTTTCGATGTATTCGTAATCCCAACCGAATGTTTGTTCGGTGCCTTCGCAAGTCTCGAATGAATCTATGATTTGGGGCATTTGTGCGCAATCGTATATCGTATGGAACGTTGTGTTAGTTACTATTGGAGGATTTTCATCGAAGTAAATCGAAGCTGTATTTTCTATTACGTCTCCAAACGCCAAAGTCGGCAAAGGTTTTATTCTGTAAATCACATAGCCTTGCGAACCCGGCTCATCTGTAGTGCTATCTGGCAACATGATGTTGGCAAA
>JBIIBU010000128.1:0-5645 GCA_044239235.1 Flavobacteriales bacterium | reverse complement strand
ATGTCACTGTAAGCATTTCTCAAAGCTGCTGTTCCGCTCAGTGTGCCGTAAAACTTCGGATCACCGCCGATAAAAGGATTCAGATTATTTAAGTCAAAAGCATTGATATTGATATTCAAATTTTCTTTTGGTCTCTCAGAAATAAGTCCATCTAACTCAATCCCTTGTCCTTTGCTAGTGGTAGCAAAATTGGTGAATTTCACTTCGGTACTATCTAGAGAAACGCTTCCGCCTTCTTTGAACGACCAGTTCTGATCATTAATTCGGACTGAACTTTTGCCAAATTGAAAATCGTAGTTCTCATATCCTCGAATAGCAAGTTTGCCATTGATATCCCCAGAGTGCAATCCCTCTTGACTTCCCCACGCAAGAGCAGTGTATACAGTATCAGCATCTACTCTCGCATCTATGGCGAAGTCTACCATTTCGAGTGTGTTGCTCACAACGAGTAAATCAGAATTAAGAGTCACATATAGCGATTGATCAGGTCGGCGCGCATCGACGGTTAAGGACTTCACTTTATTATCCTGATAAGAAATGCTATCACTTGAAATATTTACTTCAAAGAATGAATTTGGTTCATCCACCAAAAAGTCAATTCTTGTATTGGCTGCTATCTTTAGATCGGGAATGAAAATTTCAGACACCTGAGAAAAATCAAAAACCTTCAAGGTTAATTTGAAATCTTGCTCTCTATGCCGGCGTCCTGGTGGTTGATAGTGGGGAATGATTTCGGAGATAATTTCTTCGATAGAAGGTCCTAACTCTGATAAATCAAACTTACCTTCTATTTGTGCATTTGCAATATCTGATTCCAAAGTAATCTTGAGGTCACCTGCCCTATCAGCTTTAAGTTGCAAATGCGATAAATAGTAATCTTTTGAATTTGCACAATACGTGATATCATCGAGAACAATTACGCCTTCAAAATTTGCGAAGTCGAGACCTTTGCTTTCGGCAGCAATATGTCCACTAATTGATGAATAACCATATTCAGTCAATATACCCAGCTGTTGAAGATTCGCGGTTACAATTTCAGAATCAAAATTCAGGGTTGGCTTTTTTTCCTTAAAATCAATTGTTCCTGAGAAGCCCATTTCAATATTCTCGTCATTCACAAAAAAATCGCCACTGAAGTAGCGCTTTTTAAAAGTACCATCAAGACCAATGTTCTTGAAGTTATACTTGTTTGCTGTAATCGAACTTATTTCTCCTTCGAATGCCGCATCGAGTGTTGCTAGGGCCAAACCTTGACCTTCAATTCTCACATCTGAGGTAACAGGTCCTAGATTAGGATCATTGTAGAATTTAGAAAGATCGAAGGCATTCGTTTGCAGTGTGCCGCTGTAAACGTAGTCGTCCAATTTTGCATCTTCTCTGAAAGCAATATCACTACTGACCATGCCTATGGCAGTATTCAAATCGCCGTAGGCTACAAAATCATTCAGAAACCCTGTGAAATTTCCTGCGAAAGTCATCTGGCCAAGTTGTTCAAAATTCGCGGGTGTCTCAAGAAAGTGAACTTCGTTGAACGGTGGCAAGGGAAGTCTATCTAACTCTCGCTTGTTAGTTGTGAACTTGGTGACATCTAGATTAATGAATGTTTGATTCATTTCAGGAAGCCCATCCATATCGAAATCTCCTTTGAAAATGGAATTTTCATCGAATTGGATTTCTACTTTTTTTCCTTTGAGTTCGGATACTTTTCCTTTAAAATTTCCAGATAGAATAATTTCTTTATTCAGTCCTTCAAGGTCGCTGACGAAATAGGCCAAGTCACCCAGTTGAAGAACCGACTTCTTAAGTTCATGTTTCATTTTGACTTTTTGTTCAAAAAAGTCAAAGTCATCAATTGAGCTGAATTCAAATTGCAGATCACCTAAAATGTTGGAGCTATTCATTTGGATGTCTGAATTGCTGAGCTTCACTTTGCCGGGAACAATGGTGATATCGGAAATGAATTCTTTGATATCCAATCCAGTCTGTTCTTTTGCAGAAATATGATGGACTGAGGCTTGAAGCGAATCACCAACAGAGGATAGATTAGCAAGTTCAAGATTTAGATTTTCGAATTTCAAGTGATTCCAATCAACTCCATAGACTTCACGGAGAGGGCGATGCTCGTTGATATAATTCACGCGAGCGTCTCTAATGGAAATCTTGTTTAAGAATACATCGGTGGCTGTAGTGTCCTCTGGGGATGAAGGACTTGAAAAATAATCTTGGATAAAAGCAAAATTCAGAGTCGAATCTTCTGCATGCCTTTGGATTTGAAAATAGGGTCTTTCGAGTGTTGCCTGACTTACGGTTAGCTTACCAGCGACTTTATCATAGTAATACTCCTTCAATCTTAGCTCTGGAATGAAAGCCAACGTGTCTTGTCTTTGGTCTTCAAGATAGAGGTCGCGGATAACAAGATTAGCCCAAAGGTCTATTTCAACTGAGCCTATGGAGACTTTTGTGCCCAATTCTGAGCTGAGGTATGAGGCAATTCGATGAGAAACCCATGTTTGAACGGCATGATTTTTCATAGCAAAAAAGCCCGCAATACCTAGCAGAATCAATACAATAAGCGTATTGCGAGTAATTTTTAAAATCCGTTTGAACATAGTTCTCCGCAATCTTCGAATATACAAAGAGCCACGCAGCCATTATTATGCCCAAAACGAGAATGTCAACACAATAATGCTGATGACCTAGTTATTGGCGATTCGGTAGTCGAGTAGCACTTTATCAAGACGGATTTTTAGGTCTTCGAAGGTAGCATAACCTCGAGCAATCATATAGAGTTTGCGTTCATCAATTTGCACTAAAACACAAGGAAAACCAGTGATTCCTAGTTGTTTTACAAGGGCAAACTCAGAATGTGCAAGATCTCGAGCTTCCTCTGTTGCAAGGGAAGCAACGAAAGAATTAGGATCCACTTCAAATTGCAAGGCCAATTCTGAATAAACCTCATCCTTTTCAAGGTCCTTTCCATCTCGAAGCATCGCATTTTGTAATTCTGAAGCAAATTTGAGTGCGTTTTGAGGCTGAACCTGCTTCAAAACAGATAGTGCGATGCCTGGTTTTTCTGAATTAAGATGAAGGTCGCTTGACTCTGGCTGAAGAATGTGTTGGAGGTATTCATCTCCAAATTCACATCCCGTGGTTTCTTCCACTCTTTTGTATGCGCTTGCGATGTAACCCGCCATTTTACTGATGTGATGACGATTTTCTAAGGGAACCATATTACCCGAAAGAATTTCAAATTCTAGCTTAGAAGAGTATTCGTTGTGGAGTTTCAATATATTGCTTTTGAATCCATAGCACCACCCACAGAGGGCGTCGTACACATAAATGACTTTAGGAAAGGGGCTCATAATCTATTTCGTTAACGCAAATGTATATTGTGGGAAGACATAACATGATTGCCCATCGTGTATATTTACCCAAAAATTATTTCAATGAAAATCAAATTTGCCTTTATAGTGGCGTTTTTGTCCACTTCAGTAGCCAATGCACAAACAGACTCTTTAATGCTGCCACCACCTCCGGAAGCGCCTGATGCGCCTGCAGTTGAAGAGGCATTTGATTATACGCCGTGGTCTATGGAAGGGACTGATGAAGATCCTAATATGAAAGACTACTTAACAACTACTTATCTTGGTTTGGGAGGTATTCTGCCATACGATCAAAATGACAGTCTTCAAATTGGAAATAAGTTTTCCACGACTTTCTGCATAGGATTTCGTAAAAAATATAGAATCAACAACCATTTCGGAGCTGGTTTTGGACTTTCATACACCAATGAAAACTATCAATTGAAACAAGATAGCGCTAATCTATTGACAGGAGCTACAGCATATGACAAACTGGATTTTCAATTAGACAAGTTCGGTTTTGAGCCATTTGTGCGTGTACTTTTCAGCAAGCCAAACGGCAATAAAGGAACTTACCTTGATTTGGGCGGTCAGATCAATTGGGTATTGGGGCGTCGCATGTATATCTATGATAAAGTGGATCCATCAACAAATGCTGGAGCAAAAACTATTGAAAGTACATTTCGACGACTTGATTACATGAACCAATGGGATGCTTTTGCTACTGCACGAATCAACTTCAATTGGTTTGCTGTATCTGCAAAATATCGTGTTACAGATATGTTTAAAGCAAGCAAAAGTGTAAATAATAATGTGACACTGCCACAACTTTCACCACTACAGGTAGGCATTGAGTTAAGCTGGTAACAGATTTCAATAGTGTACTGTTTTATCAATGAAATAAGGCAATTATGGCTGTAAGTAAGACAAAAAATATTCGAATTCTGGAGGTTCCAAGTGAAATTGGTGCTGGAACACGCGGAGCGAGTCTTGGAGTGGAGGCAATAAAAATTGCAGCGCTTGATTTTCGTTCACAGTTTTTCAAAAAGTATAAAAGTATAGTCATTCCACACGACAACCAGGCGCTTTATGGCAATCCTGGAAGTCGATATGCGAAGAACATAAAGAGTGTATTAAAAATGTATGAGCGCATTGGCGCAGCCGTTCGTGATACCCTTCGCGATGGACGTTTTCCCTTGATACTTGCAGGTGATCATAGCAATGCTGGTGGTACAATTGCAGGTATTAAAATGGCTTATCCAGAATCACGTCTTGGTGTTATCTGGATTGATGCTCACGCTGACTTGCACTCTCCTTATACATCGCCGAGTGGAAACATGCACGGTATGCCATTGGCAACAGCATTGAATGAAGATAATATCACTGAAAAAGTAAATGATCTCGACTACGAGACCATTGAACTTTGGGAGATGGTGAAGACTATAGGAGATATTAATCCGAAGATAGAATATCGTGATTTGATTTATGTGACGCTTCGTGACTTTGAAGAGCAAGAAGCAGCGTTGATAAAACAAAACAAGGTGAAAGTTGTGTCGACGAATGAACTTCGTAAGACAGGTGTTACGAAGCTTTCACGCGAGTTGCTCAAATATCTTTCAGCATGTGATAAGATCTATATCAGTTTCGACGTAGACTCTATGGATCCGAGTATTTCACGCGGTACTGGAACGCCGGTAAAAGGCGGTATCAATGAAAGAGAAGCCGCAGATTTGATTTTGGAATTGCTTCAGAACGAACGCATTTGTTGCCTAGAATTCACCGAAGTAAATCCAACACTAGACAGCGAAAACGTGATGGCCGAAACTGTCTTCGAAATCTTGCAGAAAGTTGCAAGGCAGGTGGAGATGATATAGCCCTTCGGGCATGGTTGATGGTTGATGGTTGACTTTTGATGTAATGTCTGAGGTTTGACGGTTGACTTTTGATGGATAAAATACAAAGCCCCGAAAAACTTCGTTTTTTGGGGCTTTTTCTTATAAAAAAACATCAAAAGTCAAACATCAGACATCAGACATCCTCGTTTCCATCAAAAGTCAAACATCAAACATCAGACATAAACATTTCCATCAAAAGTCAAACATCAAACATCAGACATAGTCTCACTCCAACCCATCCTTCAGTCACTTCGACTGTGGCCAATTGATATAGTCTTGTTCAAGATTTGAAAGATTAGTGGTTTGGTTATTTGTTAATTACATTTGTCTAAGTGGAAAATCATGAAAAATACATGCGCCGATGCCTACAATTAGCCGCATTGGGACT
>JBIIBU010000127.1:0-5657 GCA_044239235.1 Flavobacteriales bacterium | reverse complement strand
GAAGCAATTTGAGTAATTGTTAGGGTTCCTGTTCCACGATTATCCCGTTCAAAGGGGTACAATGGAGGACCGCCTAATCGTATGAGATATATGCCGGGCTCCATAGATCCTTCCTGGATGAAAATAGAAGAATTGAATGCCATGTCGCTAACATTGTCATTGCAGTAAATCTCAGTGCCACCGCAAGCGTCCCAAATGGAAAGGAAGCTGTCGACCATATTGTTGTCTAGCGTTGTATATACTTCAACATTGCCACCGGTATATTCAAATGAATACCATACATCGGGTGAACGATCTATGTTAGGGTCTGTGTTCCAAAACACGCAACTCGGCTGGTCTTGCGTGTATCCCGCAAAGTTAGTATTGAAGTTTACCGTGCTGTTCATTGCGACGTTAATAGCATCGGAGCACGATTCGTTGATAGGAGTTACCAGCTCATCTGTGGAAATTGCTGTACCGGTGCAACCGCAACCAAAGGTTAATTGGAATGCAAGATCGTTGACTCCGAATTCGTTTGTGAAGGGCTCACCATTTACATAGACCTGACCTGATTCAAAAGGATACCAGTTGCCATAAATGTAAAAACCACCATCGTAATATGGGGTAATATTTACACGGTATTCTCTTCCGGAAATGATGGGAGCTTCCTCAAAATAGTAATTTGAATTGAAGGAATCTATAGTTAGAGGCAGCGAATCCAATGCGACGCCGATGGTGTCTCCCGTCAGAGCATCTGTTACATTGCATTTAGTGAAGCCGCCATAACCAGTTATATTAAGAACACGAAATGCACTTATGTTCGTGGATAAGGGTGCAATGAAAGACTGGGAAACAACACCGCTATCCGCAACTATATCGTAAGGGAAAATCTGATAATTTCCTACAGCCGCCAATAAAGGTCCGTAGTAAAATCCTCCAATACCAATGTCGTTGCTGGTATTGGGGTTTCCATCATCGCACGGCTGGCCAAGGGTGGCGTCGCATAAATCGATTTGCGCTTTGGTGTCATTACCAAACACTAGAAAAGTGATAAGAAAAAGGCCAACGTAGAGATTTCGCATAAAGTCATATTAGATGAATGCCCTTAGTTCAATTCAATCCTAACATTTAAGTTCATGCTAAGAAAGTTTCTTTGAAGAAGTAACTTTGTAAGAGGTTACAAACATAACGCAAATGGATTCAATCTAGCTTTATATAATCAATCTGAATCAATTTGAACTAACGTGATCATGTTGTAATGAAAAAAAAGACGGAGAATACACTTTACTTCACCCTGCCCAATTCTCTCTGTCTAAGCTTCTGTATTGAATGGCTTCGGCGAGGTGTTCGGTTTTGATGTTGGGCGAGTTGTCTAAATCTGCGATTGTGCGCGCCACTTTTAAGATTCGATCATAAGCACGAGCGGAAAGTTTTAATCTGTTCATTGCTGTTTTTAGTAATTGATTTCCGGCATCGTCGATTGCACACATTTGCTTGAGGAGTTTGCTATCCATTTGTGCGTTGCAATGCACCTCGCGTCTGCTCTTGTATCTTTCTTGTTGCGTGTTGCGCGCGTTGATAACGCGATCACGAATTTCTTTGCTGGATTCGCCCGCTTTTCCTGTGGTTAATTCGCCGAAGCTTACTGGTGTAACTTCGATGTGAATGTCGATGCGATCGAGTAGTGGACCACTGACTTTATTCAAGTATTTCTGCACGATACCCGGTCCGCAAACACAGTCTTTTTCGGGGTGATTATAGTAACCACATGGACAAGGATTCATTGATGCAACAAGCATAAAACTTGCAGGAAATTCAACAGAAAATTTGCTTCTTGAAATAGTGATTGTTCTGTCCTCTAAAGGTTGTCTCATTACTTCCAAAACAGTTCTTTTGAATTCAGGAAGTTCATCGAGAAAAAGCACTCCATTATGTGCTAATGAAATTTCACCTGGTTGTGGGAAGCCGCCTCCCCCGACGAGTGCGACGTCAGAAATTGTGTGATGGGGCGAGCGGAAAGGTCGGGTGGAGACCAATGCTTCATCTCTCTTTGTTTTTCCCGCAACGCTATGAATCTTGGTTGTTTCGAGCGCTTCGGGAAGAGTCAAGGGTGGTAGTATTGTCGGAAGTCTTTTTGCGAGCATAGTTTTTCCCGCGCCTGGGGGGCCGATGAGGATCACATTGTGTCCGCCTGCTGCTGCAATCTCGAAGGCGCGCTTTATGTTTTCTTGTCCTTTCACATCTAGAAAATCGACGTTGTAATTATCTAGACTTTTGAGGAATTCCTCGCGTGTGTTGATGACAATTTTTTCTGGAATTTTTGTGCCGCGAAAAAACTCTACTACTTCTGTTAGATGCTCTATTCCGTATACGTCTAATCCAGAAACAATTGCAGCTTCTCGTGCATTTTGTGCAGGAATAATCAGCCCTTTGAACCCTTCTTTTTTCGCTTGAATGGCAATGGGCAGAGCACCTTTCAACGGCCGTACGCTTCCGTCTAAAGAGAGCTCTCCCATTATTATAAAATCTTCTAATGTTTCGAATGGTATTTGTTCTGTAGCCGCGAGAATGCCAATAGCGAGGGGAAGATCATATGCCGCACCCTCTTTGCGAACGTCTGCGGGGGCCATATTTATCGTCATATTCCTCACGGGCGTATCATATAGGGAATTCGTTAAAGCGGCTTTAATGCGCTGCTGAGCTTCTTTTACGGCCGTGTCTGGTAGCCCTACGATTGACATGTTGGCTCCGCGGTCTGCATTTACTTCTATGGTAATGGTGGCGGCATGCACTCCGAAGACGGCGCTGCCGAAGGTTTTTACAAGCATTTTGTTCTCAGTTTTTCGAAATGCAAGTAACACCGAATAGTGCTGTTGAGTGAGGTATAAATTATGCGAGGTTATGCTCGATTAATCGCAGATTCGATTTTATGACTGTTTTATTCTATTCAAATTTTATATAAAAAAAAGACCCGAATGTTCGTTCGGGTCTAATGTTTTATAAACGATTTTTTTCAATATGATCAATCAACGAGTGAATCACTTTGATGTGAATTTCTTGCACTCTATCGGCATAACCCATCCAAGGCACTCGTATTTCTACATCGCATAGCGGGGCCAATTTTCCACCGTCTTTGCCAGTTAATCCTATTACTTTAATTCCTTTTTCTCGAGCCGTTTTTGCTGCTTCGATTACATTTCCTGAATTGCCGCTAGTACTAATTGCAAGCAACACATCGCCTTCTCGACCCATTCCTTGTAGGAAACGAGAAAAGACGAATTGATAGCCATAATCATTTCCAACACACGACATGTGCGATGGATCGGATATACTGATAGCTGCAATTGAAGGGCGATCGTCGCGATAACGCCCTGTTAGTTCTTCAGCAAAATGCATTGCATCGCACATGGAGCCGCCATTTCCGCATGAAACAATCTTCCCTCCATTACGAAGTGAATGCACCATAAGATCACCCGCTTCTTTCACCTTATTCATGCTTGCTTCATCATTGGCAAACTGAGTAAGAACTTCTAAAGCCTCTTGAAAATGTTTTTTGATTGCGTCGCTCATTCTGATAATTATCTAATGCAAATATGGAACAAAAAAAGCGCGTCGTTAATTGACGCGCTTTTTTAATGTATAAATTATGTTTGGTTGAACTGGATTCTAATCCGCAACCACCATTCTTTCAGTGATAATTGATTTATCTGCAAGTGTTATTTCTACCATGTACAATCCATTTGCGAGTTCTTGTTCAAACACGATTGCTGTGTTGAATACGCCCTCGCCTGTTGCAAAGCGATTGGTGTAAACCACTTGTCCGATGTTGTTCATGATGCGCACTTGTGTTGTTCCTTCAGCGGTGTTCACCGCATTCAAACCACAGTATTGACCGTTGTTTGGATTAGGATAAATGGTAGCGAAGTTTTCGCCATTCATATCCTTTTCCATCAATGTTTGCTCAAGCTCTGTGTTAGACTCTTCAAGCACCATTCCACCAGAAGGAGTAATGTGCAGGATTTGATAATCCGTGTACCATAAGCCTGGACCGGTTGAGAATACAGGTTGAATCATTACTCGGTAGTAACGATCTTGTGCTACACCCGGAATGTTTGTTCCATTGATTTGCAAGAATCTCGATGATGTAACCGAGTTTACAATGGTTGGAAGTCCGATGATCACATCTGCAGAGGTGACACGTTGGAACGACCAGTTGTATGAGACAACGCTGCACAAGAACTGATTTGTAGAAATGTAACTATAAATCGGCTTGGTGCTAGGCGCGGTGTCTTGCGATCTCAAATCCAAATCAGGCTGAGGGTTGATGTAGATGTTTGTTGCGATTGCACCAGGCACTGTAAGTACATCAGCCGCTCCTGCGCCATTAACTAGATTGTACACCGCATCAATAGTCACGCTGTAGTTTGTGCTGAATGTAATTCCCGGCACGTTTGCTAGGTTGATTATAGTGCTTGAAGATGCTGTTGAATAGGTAATCGAAGTACCGAAGCGGAATATGTACTGGTTAGCTGCAGTATATGCCGCTTTGAAGTTTCCGCAACGTTCATATAGCGCGCCTGGGTTAGAGGCAAGCACATCAGCAGAAGAAGCTTGGATGTTTTGCACGCAAACATTGAACGCACCGCCAGCTCCTTGAGCCGAGTTGAAGTTTCTGATAATTACATAGTATGTATTACCAGGCACGACAGCTGCTGTATTCATTGTTTCATTACCAATGATAGATTGTACGTTTTCTGTTTCTACAAGTGTTCCATCTTCGTTTTGCAATTCAAGAAGAATGTTGTTTGCAGACGAAGTGCATTTGATGGCTGCCGCTTCTGAGTTCGCGGTGAAGTAGTACCAAACGTCTTGTCCTGTAACGCATGATGAAAGTGCCTCTGCTGAAATCGTAGCCCCAGCGAGTGTTCCGTTCACTCCAGTGCAGTTTCCATATGAATTAGTGGCGATTGGAAGTGCCGCATACTTGAAGTCGTTGATTGGACCTGGCGCGCAGTTTTCATCGATGATTGTATTACAGTTGTCATCAATTCCGTTACCGCATACTTCTATATTTCCCGGATAAATACCAGCGTTGGTGTCATTGCAATCAATTGCAGCGCTGCCAGGAAGATATCCAGCGGGTTGTGTGCATGCCAAAATGAATACAAATGCACTTCTGTAACCATCACCGTCAAAGTCTTGGTAGTAGAATGTGTTAGCCAAACCTTCGTCAATCGAACTGTCGCAGTCATCATCTGTGCTGTTGCACCATTCGTCTGCACCAGGGTAAATATCTTCTACAGCGTCATTACAGTCACCTGATGTTGCGATCAAGGATGAGCTGAGAACATAACCGACAGGTTGTGTGCAAGATGTTGTTGTTGCACCTGTTCCGTATCCATCACCATCGGCATCTAGATACCATGTTGGAGTAGCGGTTACCGTGTAAACAATTGCATTGCTTGTTGCTGTTGTTGGAACAGGACATACTGCGTTGCTAGTCATTTGAACAGTAACGCTATTTCCGTTTGCTAGTGATGATGTTGTATATGTTGCGCTGTTTGTTCCAACTGCAGTTGCACCGATATACCATTGGTACGAAGGTGTTGTTCCGCCGTTAGTTGGAGTAGCAGTGAAAGTAACGATATAACCTGATCAAAATTGAGTCGTCAAGTCTA
>JBIIBU010000126.1:0-5665 GCA_044239235.1 Flavobacteriales bacterium | reverse complement strand
ATTCATTATTGAGCCAGGCATTCGTATTCAGAATTATGCGTCTCTTCGTGTGGTTTCACCAGAGCCTCGATTTGGAATGAAGTTTAAGGCTACTGAAAGATTACGATTAAAACTCGCAACTGGGGTGTACACGCAGAATTTAATGGCCTCCAACAGCGATAGGGATGTTGTCAATTTGTTCTATGGATTCTTGGCGGGACCATCAAATCTTCAAAAAGAATTTACTACACCAGACCTTGAAGTTCGAGAAGTGAAGAACCCTCTTCAAAAAGCGATTCACTACATCCTAGGATTTGAATTTGATATTACCGAGGAGATTAACTTGAATGTGGAAGGTTACTATCGTGACTTCCGTCAAGTGACCAATACCAACAGAAACAAATTGTTTCCAGACGACGACGAGAACTTCTTCCGTCCTGATGAACAAAAGAAGGATTTTATCATAGAAAGTGGCTGGGCTGCGGGTTGTGATATGGTTCTTAAATATGAGCACAAAACGACTTATCTATACTTTGTGTACTCATTAGGTAAAGTTCGCCGTTGGGATGGCTTCCAATGGTATTACCCAGTGTTCGATCGTCGTCACAACATCAATTTTGTTGCTTCTCAGAAATTTGGCAAAAAACGCGATTGGGAAATGAGCATGCGATGGAACCTTGGAAGTGGTTTGCCATTTACACAGACTCAAGGATACTACCAAGCTCCAGGGACTTCCGGTGGAATTAGCACCAATTATTTGACAGCAAATTCAAACGATCTTTCAATTCAGTTTGGCGACTTGAATGGAGGTAGATTGCCTTACTATCACAGACTAGATTTCAACGTGCGCAAGGACTTCAAGTGGAGCAAGGCGGAAATGCAAGTGAACGCTGGACTAACGAATGCTTACAATAGAGAAAATGTATTCTACATCGACCGTGTCACAGCGCGTCGTGTAAATCAATTGCCAATTCTACCAACTGTAGGACTAGATCTTACTTTCTAATATCAATTTGATTGAAGCAGTTCCTTTGCATTTGCAAGGGCTGCTTTAGTAATGTCTTTGCCACTAAGCATTTCAGCAATTTCGGTGAGACGCTGCTCTTGATTAAGGGCAACGACCCTTGTTGTTGTAGTGTGCTCTAAAGTAGTTTTAGACACCTTTAAATGCTGACTCGCATAGCCCGCTATTTGAGGCAAATGTGTAATAGTTAGCAATTGCATTTCATTACTCATTTGTTTTAGAATAATACCGATTTTTTTGCCAACTTCACCGCTTACTCCTTGATCTATTTCATCCAAAATCAGTATGGGGAGTTTTTGATGGCGCGACAATGAAGCTTTGATAGCTAGCATTACACGAGAAATCTCACCACCAGAGGCTACTTTTTGAATCGGCAATAACTGTCCGCCTTTATTGGCTTGAAATAAAAATTGAATGTCATTTTTTCCAAATGAATTGAAATCTTCGCTTGGAGTAATATCTACCACCAATTGCGCATGATCGAGACTGAGATCACGGAAATATGTTTTCACTTCTTCTGCTACGCGAATAGATGCACTAGTGCGCGTTTTCGACAACTCATCGCACAGAATGTTAAGTTCAGATTTCAGAAAAACAATCTCATTTTCAAGCTCTATTATTTGGTCATCAATACTAGAATAATTGCTCACTTTAAGAGCAATTTCTTCGCGCAATTCAATGAGTGAATTAACGTCGTTTATGCGGTGTTTTTGTTGAAGGTGATAAAGTTGATTAAGCTTTTCTTGAACCACTTCAGCGCGACTAGGGTCTAGAGAAACTTCCTCTTCAAAAGATTCAATCTCTCTATTGAGTTCTTTCAACTCTATAAGAGAGGTTTCGAGTCGTGAACCGAATTCTTCTATTTGCTTGTTGTAAGTTGCTAATTTGCTTAAAGCATTTTTAGCTGATGATAGAATGTTTATAGCGTTGTTATCACTATTCTGCAGCAAATCAATGATTTGATTTAAAGCAGCCTTAATAGTTTCAGCATGGGTTAATGTTTCGAGCTCCTGCTCAAGTAGTTCCTGGTTTATCTCTTCCAATGATGCTTTGGTGAGCTCTTCTAATTGGAACTGAAAATAGTCGAGGTCTTGTTTCATTTTCACCTCGTTTGATTTCAGTTCATCAAGTTGCGTTTTCTTTTTTTTATAAACAGAAAACTTTTCTGAATAAGAAATGAGCAGTGATTCATTTGACGCGAAGGCATCAACTACATTGAATTGAAAATCGCGCGAACTTAGAATTGAATTTTCGTGTTGAGAATGAATATCAACTAGTTTTTCTCCTAATGATTTTAAAGTGTTTAGAGAAACGGGCGTGTCATTTATGAATGAGCGACTTTTTCCTCCTGGTGCGATTTCACGGCGAATTGTGGTCGTGTCATCGTAATCGAGATCTTCTTTTTGAAAAAACGATTTTAGGTTATATCCTTTTAGGTTGAATGTTCCTTCAACTACACATTTGAGTTCAGGATTCTTTATTGCTTTGGAATCCGCTCGCTCTCCGAGCAACATGCTAAATGCTCCTAGCAAAATAGATTTTCCACTTCCTGTTTCACCGGTAATGGCGGTCAACCCTTTCTCGAGTTGGAGCTCGATCTTTTCGATTAGGCCATAATTGGTAATTAAGAGATGACGAATCATAATGAGATATGCTTAAAAAACGAAGTTAGTTTATCACTTCGAATAAACTACTTTTTTGGACATGCGGCGTGACCACTTTTCAACAAGAAGATACATAATATATGATCCGAATACGGTAAGAATAAAGCCAACTATAAAAACCATAATCTTTTCAAATGTAGTGTTGTAATGATGTGACAGTACATTAATGACTGTGCTACCTATTAGTGGGTGGAACAAGTAAAATGAATAGGATATTTGCCCAAGAAAATTTCCAATAGTGGTATTGAAGTCTTTGAATTGATAAATCATTATAAACCCTAGTGAGGTATAGAGAATTGCACCGAATTGCATTCGCCAAATGATCATAGTGAACATAGCTGCGATGGCAATCCAAAATTCAATTTTTGAGATCTTCTTGATGTATTCAAGAAATAAGATAATACCAATGCCAAATACAGGAAGCCACTTAGGAAGAAAAGCATAATTCATAACGAATGAAAGTGCAATAAATGACGCATAAATGCTAATTCTTACCCAAAGGTTTCCTTTAATCAGTGGTATGATTAGAAAAGCCATTGTTATGTAGTACTGAAATTCTATTGCAAGTGTCCAATAGACTTGATTAATCCATAGCCTGTGATCATTTGCAAGTGGGACTAGATAACCAAGATGAAGTATTAGGCGCTCTCCTGTTAATTCTCCCTTGCCTGTGCTTCCATAAAAATGTAATCGCAATAATAAGAGAATGCAAGCTGCAACAATCGACACGAGATAAGGAGGTTCTATTCGTAGCAACCTCTTCCATAGAAAGGTGAAAAAGTGTTTTATTTCATATCCAGCTCGATACATTGACCAAGGAATGATAAAACCAGAAATCACAAAAAACAGGTGTACACCATATTCCCCTAGTGAGAAAATATTCAGCACGCTTTTATTATGCACATAATCTGTAGTCGTGCAAACGAAATGATAAAGGCATACTGAAGTCGCTGCGAAAGCCCGCAACGATTCAAGTACGGGGATTTCTGTTCCCTTGGAATATTGGTTCATAAATGGCTAAAATCAATTCATCATTTTATCATATTTAGAGATGTTTCCGGGATCAAGTCTTTTCAGTGCATCATAAACAGGCTGTTTTTCTTCAAGGGTAAGAGGCTTGAAGACTTTTATTATTTCATCGCCTTTGGCGTAGAAGAATACCTGCATATTATAAGAACTAGGGCGAATCTGATGCACTGCAATAAGCGATACGACCGCATCAGACATTATTTTTTGAGAGGCTTTCAAATCAAGGAACATTTTGTCCATTCCTTGACGATGATATTTATACATGCATTCTCTCAATGGTCTGAATGTTTGAGAAAGTAAATTTTCAACCAACCAATATCTATTTTGTTGTCCTTTTTCGTTGGCTCTCCAACCAGACTCGGCAGCACTTTGGGCGTTGCTTACGATGGTTTGGCAAATCAAATAATGATCGTTTCCGCCATCAATAGCGAAACTATCATAATCAGTGGCAAGAATTAGATTAGCATAGAATGCAATTATGCTGCTTAGATTATCTCTATGCTGGTCATTGCTCCACTGAATTTGTGTATTCTCTTGAAAAGTGAATTCAAAATCTCTGTCGTTTACATTTAGTAATGGTGTCTTGTAGTCTGAATTATAAACTGGACGACTGCTTCCAATTTGAATGCTCCCTTTGAATTGTCTTTGATTCGGCTGTGATTCGATCGTGATTTGCATTGTGCAATCAATTCGCTCGTTTTGACTCCAATCGTCTTTACTCCACTTCCTGTTATTCACAAACTCTTCAATGGTCGTTTCCATTGTTTTAAATATGGATGCGTCTGATAAAATGACCTGCGGCTGAACAACGGTAACATTGCAGTTCAGTTCTTGTGAATTGCTTAATGCTACTGCAAAAAGCGCGGAAAGGAGGCAAATAATTTTTTTCATGTTATGGTAACATCTTCACAATTTCTCGAGTAATATCATCTGCCACGAGGGCCTTAGATTTCAACCCGAATTCTTTCCTTTTATTGTCAGGCCAAAAGAGGGTAATCTGATTCGTATCAGTCCCAAAACCAGCTCCCACATTTTTGAGCGAATTTAACACTATCATGTCAAAGTTCTTACGATTCATTTTATCAATTGCATTTGATTCTTCATCGAATGTTTCTAATGCAAATCCGATAATCCTCTGATGTGCCATTTTCTTCTTACCCAATGATGCCGCAATATCGACAGTGGGAATTAGATCAATATGAAGCGAAGAGTCTTTTTTCTTGATTTTTTCGGTTGCTTGTGAAGCGGGCTTATAATCTGCTACAGCTGCAGCAAGAACAGCGATATCAATGGTTTCAAATATTTCCAGACAGGCTGTATACATTTCTTCAGCACTTCTGACTTTTACAGTTTCAATATTTATATGTGAGGTCGAAATATTAACTGGGCCGGTTATCAATTTAACCTTAGCGCCCAAATTGGCCAAGGATTCGGCCAATGCAAAACCCATTTTGCCTGAAGAAAAATTGCCGATAAATCTTACGGGATCAATCATTTCATAGGTTGGTCCCGCTGTCACTAATGCTGTTTTTCCCTTTAAGGGTAAATCAGGATTGAAATGACCAAGAATTTCGGAGAAAATTTCTTCGGGTTCGGTCATGCGTCCTTTTCCTACTAGTCCGCTAGCCAACTCACCTTCTTTTGGCTCTAAAATACGGTGTCCAAATTCACGAAGTTTATGGATATTGTTTTGCGTTCCAGGATGTAAAAACATATCATGATCCATCGCAGGAGCTACGAAAACAGGACATCTTACCGACATGTAAGTAGTGAGCAGAAAATTATCACTCTGACCATTCGCCATTTTACTCAAAGTGTTCGCAGATGCGGGGCATATTACCATTAAGTCGGCCCACAAGCCGAGAGCAACATGATTCGTCCAAGTACCTTTGTCTGTGTCTTCGGTGAAGTCTGAGTAAACGGGGTTTTTGGAAAGGGTAGAGAAGGTAAGGGGAGTCACAAAGTCGAG
>JBIIBU010000325.1:0-5684 GCA_044239235.1 Flavobacteriales bacterium | reverse complement strand
CATGGACGAAGGTCTTCGTTTCGCAATCCGTGAAGGTGGCCGTACTGTAGGTGCAGGTCAGGTTACTGAGATCATCAAGTAATTGAGATAATACTATAATGGTGAAGGTGAAATTGTCAAAAATTTCACCTTCACTTTTCACGTTTTAAGACTGTACGTGAATTGTTTTAAAAATACGGGTGTAGTTCAATGGTAGAATAGCGGTCTCCAAAACCGTTGATGGGAGTTCGAATCTCTCCACCCGTGCCAAGAATAACCGAATAATACCAACGCATTATGGCAGGTATCAAGACATACATCGAAGAATCATACAACGAGTTGATGCACAAAGTGACCTGGCCGACCTGGCGCGAGTTACAAGAAAGCACTGTTCTTGTTTTCATTGCCATTCTTATTCTCACTGCCGTGATATTCCTCATGGATTTTGTGTTTGGTAAGAGCGGTGATGCTACCAGCACTTGGAAAGGTGTTGTAGGTTTCATCTATCAGATCTTATCATAAGCTACAGTAATGAGCGATATTGAAAAAAAGTGGTATGTAGTCCGCGCCATAAGTGGCAAGGAAAAGAAGGTGAAGGAATTCATTGAGTCTGAAATCAAAGCCCGCGGAATGCAGGATTTTGTTGCTCAGGTATTGATTCCAACAGAGAAAGTGTTTCAAGTAAGAAACGGGAAGAAGATTAGCAAAGAGCGTAGTTATCTTCCAGGTTATGTTCTTATTGAAGCCGCTTTGATTGGAGAGATTCCTCACATCATTAAGAACATTACCAATGTTATCGGTTTCCTAGGCGCAGAAAAGAGAGGTGAGCCAATTCCATTACGTTTATCAGAAGTTAACCGCATCCTCGGAAAAGTGGATGAGTTGGCTGAGAGCGGCGAGGAATTGAACATCCCTTATGTAGTTGGGGAAAACGTTAAAGTTATTGATGGTCCATTCAACAACTTCAGCGCTGTGATTGAAGAAATCAATGAGGAGAAGAAGAAGTTGAAAGTAACAGTGAAGATTTTCGGAAGAAAGACTCCACTGGAATTGGGCTATATGCAAGTAGAGAAAGAAAGCTAGAATTAAAAGCGTGTGGCGGTGTGTAAACAATTTTTTTTGTTACGCTTAGCTTCCCACTCCCGCCACGCAAACCAAATAAATAAATAGAAAAATGGCGAAAGTAGTAGCTGGATTAGTCAAGCTGCAAATTAAAGGTGGCGCCGCAAACCCTTCACCTCCTGTAGGACCTGCTTTGGGTTCTAAAGGTGTGAACATCATGGAGTTCTGTAAGCAGTTTAATGCTAGAACCCAGGATAAAGCTGGAAAGGTTTGTCCGGTGTTGATCACAGTTTATGCTGATAAGTCTTTTGACTTCATCATTAAAACTGCACCTGCTGCTGTTCAATTGTTGGATGCCTCTAAAGCGAAACAAGGCGCTGCAGAACCCAACCGTCAGAAAGTAGGCACGGTAACCTGGGATCAGGTTCGTGAAATTGCACAAGACAAGATGCCTGACCTAAATTGTTTCACACTTGAATCTGCGATGAGTATGATTGCAGGTACAGCGCGAAGCATGGGTATTCAGGTAACCGGTGATCGTCCGTTTTAATCTCTAAGGAAAAGAACATGACACAAGAGAGCAAAAACCGTAAAGTATCTTTGGCAAAGTATGATGCAACAAAATCATACAATTTGACTGAAGCTGCTACAGTAGTAAAAACAATTACTACTACCAAGTTTAACGCATCTGTTGACATCGCTGTTCGCCTTGGAGTTGATCCGAAGAAATCCAATCAAATGGTTCGTGGTACAGTAAGTTTACCACACGGTACAGGTAAGGCTGTTCGTGTTTTGGTACTTTGTACACCGGACAAGGAAGCGGAAGCTAAAGCAGCTGGAGCAGACCACGTAGGGTTGACAGATTATATCGAGAAGATCAAAGGCGGATGGACCGATGTGGATGTAATTATCACCACACCCAGTGTTATGGGTCAAGTAGGTGCGTTAGGAAGAATATTAGGTCCTCGTGGTCTAATGCCTAACCCAAAGACTGGCACCGTAACTATGGATGTTGGAAAAGCAGTGACTGAAAAGAAAGCTGGTAACATTGATTTTAAAGTTGACAAGGCAGGTATCGTTCACGCGAGCATCGGCCGAGTATCGTTCGAAGTATCTCAGCTTGCTGAGAATGCAAATGAATTGATTCAGTCTCTATTGAAATTGAAACCATCTGCTGCAAAAGGGGCTTATATAAAGAGCATTTCATTGTCGTCTACAATGAGTCCCGGAGTAAATGTTGAACCCCGTTCAGTGAATTGATCACTGGTACACTAAAGCGTCTGTTTCCAAATGACCAAAGAACAAAAAAACCAGGAAATCGCTGAGTTGGTAGAAGTATTGAGCAACAGCCCAATTTTCTATCTTACCAACACAACGTCCCTGAACGCTGAGGCAACCAGTGCACTTCGCCGAGAGTGCTTCAAGAATGGCATCAAGATGCGTGTTGTTAAAAACACTCTATTGACTAAAGCTCTTGAACGCATTGAAGGCCAGGACTACAGTCCTATCATCTCTGCTTTGAAAGGTAACACAGCTGTGATGACCGCCGAAGTAGCGAATGTGCCTGCTCGTCTGATTAAGGAGTTCAGGAAGAAAAATGATAACAAACCAGTCTTTAAAGCTGCGTTTATCCAAAGCGATTGTTATATCGGTGAAGAACAACTTGACACTCTAGTAGCTCTGAAGAGCAAAGAAGAGTTGATTGGCGAAATCATCGGTCTTCTTCAATCGCCTGCGAAAAACGTTATATCTGCACTTAAATCAAATGCAGGTGATAAAATCGCTGGTCTTGTTAAAACGTTGGAAGAGCGTTAATTCTCCACAAAACAAAATTAATTTAGGTACAACCTTTTAAAAATCCATACAATGGCTGATTTGAAAGCAATGGCGGAAAGCCTCGTTAATCTTACTGTAAAGGAAGTAAACGAACTAGCTACAATTCTTAAAGATGAATACGGTATCGAACCTGCTGCTGCTGCAGTAGCGATCGCTGCCCCAGGTGCTAGCGGTGGCGCAGCAGCTGCAGAAGAAAAAACTGCATTTGACGTAATTCTTACTGAAGGCGGTGCTAACAAACTTCAAGTAGTGAAGCTTGTTAAGGACCTTACAGGCCTTGGTTTGAAAGAAGCTAAAGATGCAGTAGATAAAGCTCCATCACCTCTCAAGTCTGGTGTTACGAAAGACGAAGCTAACGCTTTGAAAACACAACTTGAAGAAGCTGGAGCAAAAGTTGAGATCAAGTAATATCACAACTCTTTGAATATCAAGTTTAGGCCTTCCATTGCGGAATGGCCTAAACTTGTTTTTACGCTTTGTGGTTATGGTGTTGGTAGACACCTTAAAATCTATCAACTGCATTTTTTCACCTAAAAAAGAAAAAGCTTGGCTACGCTGAAAAAAATAGATGAGAGGATTAATTTCTCCTCTACAAAAAGTTTCTACGAATACCCGGATTTCCTTGAAATTCAATTGGCTTCGTTCCAAGATTTCTTTCAACTGGAAACCAATCCAGAGAACAGAAAGAACGAGGGACTATTCAAAGTATTCGCTGAGAACTTCCCAATTACGGATACCCGCAACCAATTCGTACTTGAATTCTTAGATTATTTCATCGATCCCCCACGCTACACTATTGAAGAGTGTATCGAGCGCGGATTGACATACAGTGTGCCTCTTAAGGCTAAATTGAAGTTGTACTGTACCGATCCTGAACACGAAGATTTCGAAACCATCGTGCAGGACGTTTACTTGGGTACCCTACCCTATATGACACCACAAGGTTCGTTTGTAATAAACGGAGCTGAACGTGTTATTGTATCTCAACTTCACCGTTCTCCTGGTGTGTTCTTCGGCCAAAGCCGTCACGCCAATGGAACGAAGCTCTACAGCGCCCGTATCATCCCATTCAAAGGATCATGGATCGAGTTTGCAACAGACATCAACAATGTCATGTACGCTTACATCGACCGTAAGAAAAAGCTTCCAGTAACTACCCTGCTTCGTGCAATTGGTTATGAAAGCGACCGTCAGATCCTTGAGATCTTCAACCTTGCAGAAGAAGTAAAGGTTTCAAAATCTGGTCTTAAAAAAGTATTGGGTCGCCGCTTGGCAGCTCGTGTACTTAAGACTTGGATTGAGGATTTCGTAGATGAAGATACTGGTGAAGTAGTTTCAATCGAACGTAATGAAGTGGTATTCGACCGTGAAACGGTTCTTGAAGATCATCACATTGATATCATCGTTGATAGCGGTGCTAAGTTTATCATTCTCCACAGAGAAGAATCAAACTCGGCTGACTACACGATCATCCACAATACCCTTCAAAAAGATACTTCTAACTCTGAGAAAGAAGCGGTGGAATACATCTACCGTCAATTGCGTAACGCTGAGCCACCAGATTTGGAAACAGCTCGCGGCGTAATCGATAAGCTCTTCTTCTCTGAGCAACGTTATGACCTCGGAGAAGTTGGTCGTTTCCGTATCAACCGTAAACTCGGATTGAATACGACATCTGATCAACGTACCCTTACAAAAGAGGATATCATTTGCATTATTAAATACCTTATCGAGCTTGTAAACTCGAAGGCAGATGTTGATGATATTGACCACTTGTCAAACCGTCGTGTTCGTACAGTTGGTGAACAATTGTTCAACCAATTTGCTGTTGGTCTTGCTCGTATGGCTCGTACCATCCGCGAACGTATGAACGTACGTGACAATGAGGTCTTCACTCCTATTGACCTTATCAATGCGAAGACATTGAGCTCGGTTATCAACTCGTTCTTCGGAACAAACCAGTTGAGCCAGTTCATGGACCAAACCAACCCACTTTCAGAAGTCACTCACAAGCGCCGTATGTCGGCACTTGGTCCAGGTGGTCTTTCTCGTGAGCGTGCAGGTTTCGAGGTTCGTGACGTACACTACACCCACTATGGTCGTCTGTGTACTATCGAAACTCCTGAAGGACCGAACATTGGTCTTATCTCTTCGCTTTGCGTATATGCAAAAATCAACCGTCTAGGTTTCATCGAGACTCCATACCGTAAAGTTGAGAATGGTAAAGTAATCATGACAAATGATGCCGTTACTTACCTCAGCGCGGAAGATGAAGATACTCGCGTTATTGCTCAAGCAAATGCGAATATCGATGCTAGCGGTAAATTCCTTACATCAACTGTAAAGGCTCGTCTTGAAGGTGATTTCCCGGTAATTTCTCCGGACAATATCAACTTGATGGACGTTGCTCCAAACCAAATCGCATCTATCGCAGCATCATTGATTCCATTCTTGGAGCATGATGACGCCAACCGTGCGCTTATGGGTTCTAACATGATGCGTCAGGCCGTGCCTTTGTTGCGCCCTGAAGCACCAATCGTTGGAACAGGTTTGGAAGGTCGTGTTGCTAAAGATAGCCGCGTACTTCTTACTGCAGAAGGTGAGGGTATCGTTGAATACGTTGACTCTACCGAAATCCGCATTCGCTACAAACGCAGCGAAGAAGATGAAATGGTAAGTTTCGATACTGCTGTTAAATCATATAACATCAGAAAATTCGGCAAAACCAACCAAAGTATGTGCGTTAACCTTCGTCCTCTTGTGACAAAAGGTGAGCGTGTAGTGGCTGGTCAAATCATGGTAGAAGG
>JBIIBU010000125.1:0-5688 GCA_044239235.1 Flavobacteriales bacterium | reverse complement strand
GGCTTACTAATTCTGCTGCTTCCTATAATCAATCAAATAGAATGGAAGAAAATGGAATTCGCTTATTCTTCTATTATTCTCACTTTATGTTTAAGCTTGGTTTACCCTATGAATGGCATAGGTCCTATGCCGAGATTGAAAAATAGAGAGATGGTAGAGGCAGTCAAAAAATGTAACTCGATAGTAAAACCAAATCAAAGTATAATAATAGACTTCATGGGTTGGGATAATTCATATTACGGTCTGCTTTATTCCGAATCGGAAAATACTATCTTAATCGACGATTCAATGACAGCGAGTCAAATTTCAGAACTATTGAAAAGCGAGTTATCGAGAAATTCTGTTTTAACTCTTTTGAAAAGCGGCGATCAGTTGGATCAAGTTTTAAAACAAGACAATACAATTACTATAAAAAAGTCTTGGTTATCAACAGACAGGAAGTATTTCATTCTCGAAATCGAAAAAAAATAGAACATTTTTTCTCCTTGTAAATAGGTTACAATCTCGAGGTGGTCATTTGTATCGTCAAACAAAACAAACGATACCTATGAATACGCTAACAGAAGTACAAAAGTACATTGATAGTTTCTCTAGACCAAGTGGATATAATCCATATGCTTGGTCCGTAACTAAAAAGCTTGCTTTTGAAGTGTGGGAGAGCTATTTGTGCAATCGTCCATTCCGCAGACCAGTTAATTATCTGTGTCAGGAATTCTACCAAATGATACGTCGACCTGAGGACGGTGAATACATCCTTCCAAAGAACTCTTTTCGCATGTTGAGTAACGGTTGATTTGCGAAATTTTAGTTAACCAAAGCAATATTCCCTGTAAGATTCCTGAGCGTGGTGGATCTTACGGGGGTATTGTTCATAAATTCTCATACTCAGCTTTCTAACTATTGGCTTGTCGTTTTACATTTGGGACTGTAACAGCCATAAAAACACAATTCAGCTACGGATTTCATTGATTCGTCAATTAAATTTGCGGATTCATCGAAAATGACTTAGCTTTGTTACCGAAAAATCCGGGTCCCCACCCGTGAGCCATGACGACAATAGCAGGAAAAACATTAGAAGACATTCAGTCCATCTATCACCAACTGGTGTTAGGTACGCTTAGCTCTGAACCTAAGGAGACCCTGATATTCAGTCACTTCGGCGACTTTTCTCAAACCAAAGTAGACTCTACTATAAAGGTTATTGAAAGTGCAATTATGGAGGCTGGGGATAAGAGACAAACAATGCGAAGAATTTGCAGTGTTCTTATCGAAATCCTTCAAAACACTTCCTTGCATGCTGCCAAAGATGGCAACAACCACATGCACGGATACCTTATCATTGCTCGCAGCAACAATAAGTATAGAATTCTTACTGGCAACTTAATTTTGTCTGGTGATATCCAGGTTCTCGAAAGCAGAATGAAAGAAATCACGATGATGGACAAAAATGCAATTCGTAAACTCTTCATTGAAACTCTTTGCAACGAAGACTTCTCATACAAGGGAGGCGCAGGTCTTGGATTATTGACCATTGCAAAACGCTCTCTTGAAGAAATAAAATATTCTATTTCTTCTATAAACGAAACTTTTGGTTATTTCCAAATGGAAATTACCATGGAAACAGAATAGTTCGTTATTTTGAGGTCATGAAACCAATGACCTTATTTCTCTCCACTTTAATTTCAGTCACTTTTCTTCTTGCCTGCAATGATGCTGCAAAAAAATCGACGAATAAATTCGGCAACGAAGAATATGTAAAATTGTATCAGGCAGCAGATCAGCGTGATGCCAAAACAGTTCTTGAGTTTTTCAAACACGATAGTGCAGCATTCAGAAGAGATGCAGCATACCTCTCTGCAAATATTCAAGACACCATACTACTTAGACCTTTATTCGATATACTTTTTAAAGATTCTATCGAAGAAGTTCGCGTTGCTGCAGCCCACGCCATGGGATATTTTGAAGAAACCTCCGCACTTATCTCCCCGCTCATTGATATTTATAAAAAAGAAAAATCGACAGCTGTTCAGCGGGAGTTGTTGATCTCGATGGCAAAAACCTATTCCCAGTCTAGTTCAAATGCCAAACAAGTGTTTTTTGGTGGCTTTATTCAAACTTATTATAACAAAGACGACTACAGCAATTTCATGCTTAGGACTGTCAAATTCATGGATTCAGACATTCGCTATGGATTTGTAACAGCAATGCTTCAGCTCAATTCGCGTGGTTTGCAGTCGGATGAATTGATGAATCGTCTTCCCTACCTGCTTCAGGATAGTGATAGCCCAACACGCGTTAACGGATCACAAGCAATGGCTCGCGCCACAACTGAATGGCTCAATAACAATAAAAAGTATATTTTCAGGTGGGTGGAAATTGAGCGTGATACAGATGTGAAAAACGCACTGATAACTGCAGTTTCGAAAATTGATGACCCTAAAAGCGATCAATATCTTTTAGGTTTCATTGGTGGAATTCAAAGCGATTCACACAACGCCGTATCAGCACTTCAAGGAATTGAAAGAAGAGGAAAAGCAAATGCATCAGACCTTATTCCAATTCTAAAACACCAAGATTCAAAGGTGGTTACAACAGCTTTAGAAGCGTTGACTTCATTAAAATTTAATGACTCGATAGATGCTATAAACACAGCATGTGCGAATCGTAATGATGAAATCAAAGCGCTCGTTGCAAAGCTCAATATTATTGCTGGAAAAGATGCAGATGGCACTCAATGTATGGGCCTAATCAGCGCATGCACAAACGATTATGCCAAATCATTTTACATTCACGCCTTAGCTGCAACAGAAGCGCGAATCGAGGACTTAACCAACATGTTGAAAGATCCATCACCTATTGTAAAATATGCTGCTGCAGAAAGTATTGTTGAACTTTATTCAAAGAACAATCATCCTGGAAATTCATTCGCACAGATTGCTGAAATAGGCTTTACAACAAAGGACATCGGAGTTATCGATTTATTCGCTACTTATCTAGCGAACAATCTTCCATCAGACAGTGATGCTATGAGATTGGATCCGCTTATGGATGCTGCCTTGAAAAGTATGAAAATGCCACGTGATATTGAGGCTTACAATCATTTAGCTGAAGCTATTAATGCTATTGGAACGCGAAAAATAGAATTAGCTAAACCAGATTTTTCAAGTAAAATTGATTGGGCATTTGTAAGTACTATTCCGAAATATCAAGTCGTGGCTTTCGAAACAAATAAAGGCACTTTCAAAATGCAACTGAATGTTGAACGAACTCCGGGGTCTGTAGCGAATATTGTTAAATTAGTGAATGAAGGATTTTACAATGGAAAAACATTTCATCGCATTGTGCCCAATTTTGTAGCTCAAGGTGGTTGCCCTATCGGAACAGGCATGGGCGGCACAGACTTCCCTATTCGCTCTGAATTCACGGATATGCGCTATGAAAGAGGTACTGTTGGACTAGCAAGTTCTGGAAAAGACACCGAAAGCTGTCAATGGTTCATCACCTATCTTCCACAACCTAGACTAGACGGCCGTTACACGATTATTGGAACTGTTACAGAGGGAATTGAAATCGTTGATGAAATATCAATTGGAGATCAAATCATCTCAGCAAAATTTATTGAAAATTAGGTTTTTTGCTTTTCTCTTTTTGCTGCAGGAAAAAGAATATTGTTAAGAATCAGACGATATCCTGGCGAATTAGGATGTAGGTTGAGATCTGTTGGTGGATCTCCTACTCTATGCTGATAATCCTCGGGATCATGACCTCCATAATAAGTCCATTGACCTTGACCAATTTCACCGTGAATGTATTTCGCTGCATTCAAGCTCTTCGTCTCACCCATAATGGTAACGCTGCTTTTCATGTAGAGCTCTCTAAAAGAAGTCGTCTGTCCCATGAAACCATGGATGACTTGTGTGTGATTTTGAGTAAGAATGGTTGGAACGATATCCCATTTTGCAGAGAAGTCAAATAGCGTAAAGAAGTCATTCTTTTCGCCGAGCTTGTTGTGATCTTCGGTAGCATCAATGGTCGAAAACTCATAGACCATCGGATTTTTTTCGATGCGATAATCTTTGAAAGCTAGTCCAGCATTGTAATCAATTTTCGATTGCGCTTGTGGGTCACTCGCATCACCATCAAATACGCTTTCTACGATGTCAACTCCTTGCGCCGCAAGGGAGATATCAAAACTATCTGTCCCGCTGCACATCGTAAATAAAAAACCACCGCCAGTAACGAAATTATAAATATTGACTGCTACTTCCCTTTTCATATCCGATACTTTAGCAAATCCCAATTCAGTCGCTAATGCCTCCTGTGATCGCACTTCTTCTTGATACCAAGCTGTGTTTCTAAACGAAGCATAAAACTTACCGTATTGTCCTGTGAAGTCCTCGTGGTGCAAGTGCAGCCAATCGTATTTAGGCAATTCGCCTCGTACAATTTCTCTATCATAAACTACAGTGTACGGAATTTCAGCATAGGTAAGAACGAGTGTTACTGCATCGTCCCATTGTTGTTTCCCAGGCGGAGAATAAACGGCAATTTTTGGAGCCACTTCTAATTTGACACGCTCCATGTTGACCTCAGGGTCAGAAATTTCGCTGTAAATGGCTTGTGCTTGAACATCCGCAATCACCTGATAGCTCACGCCTCTGATGCTACATTCTTTTGTAATGTCTGGATAATTATCTACAAGAAAACTACCGCCGCGGTAGTTTAGTAGCCATTCGATATTGATTTTATTTTCCAAAATCCAATAGGCAATGCCATAGGATTTAAGGTGATTGGTCTGACTCTCATCCATGGGGATAAGAATTTTACTTGCGAACGATGAGCTCACAGAAAGACACAAGAATAAAATGACGATCAACTTTTTCATTCAAAACCTCCTCGGCAACGATCGTGCCCTCAACAAATGTAATTAAAAAGGAGCGGTATCTCCACCGTAGTCGAACGGTTCATCATCGTCAAGCATTGTGTTGAGTTTTGATGAGACCGTGATTGTGGTCGATCCACCAGCATTTGTCTGCGGCGCACTGAATGAAGTATTAGCTTGAACAGCCTTTCCGTAATCTTTATTATCGTAGTCGAATCCGTCGAGATTGGCAAATTTTGCAAGTCGTCCGATGAAGCGCAGTGGCACATCTTCTAACGAACCATTGCGGTGTTTCGCAATGATGATTTCACCTTTTCCCGCAGTAGAATTTCCTTCAGCATCTTGATCTATGCCGTAGTATTCCGCGCGATAAATAAACGCAACGATATCGGCATCTTGCTCAATCGCTCCAGATTCACGAAGGTCACTCAACATTGGACGCTTGTCTCCACCGCGTGTTTCCACTTGACGAGACAACTGAGAAAGTGCGATTACTGGAACGTCTAGTTCTTTTGCGATTTGCTTAATCGATCTAGAGATAGTTGAAATCTCTTGTTCACGATTTCCTGACCTTCCATCGCCTCCTGCAGTCATTAGCTGCAAATAGTCGATGATGATCATTTGAATGCCGTGTTGAGCTTTCAAACGGCGGCATTTAGCTCGTAGTTCGAATACCGACAAAGCAGGAGTATCATCAATAAAGATTGGCGCATCACCAATACGTGAGATACGCTGATGAAGCTGATGCCATTCGTGCTCTGCAAGATTTCCCTTACGCAGCTTTTCCGCATCAATTTCTGTTTCGC
>JBIIBU010000124.1:0-5746 GCA_044239235.1 Flavobacteriales bacterium | reverse complement strand
CCTCGACAATTGTTCCGTCTGTGCGCTTTACATTTACTGTACGACCCACATTTTTAACATATTGCCTCTTTAGCCTTAATGGCTTACCTACTCCTGGAGAACTCACATCAAGTGAATAATCCTCAAGCTCTCTATCCAAATTCCCCTCTACGTGACGACTAACAGAAAGGCAGTCTTCGAGCGCTAAGCCGCTGTCGCGGTCTACCAAAATCTCGATTTTGTTGCCTGGTTTCACAGAAAGTTCAACAATGAACATATCTGTTCCCTCCATTTTTTCTTCTACTAATTTCGTTACGCGATCTACGGTTATCATTTGTCTAAATTACTGAAAATCAATGGTTGATTTCGGTTTTGTCCAAAAAAAAGAGGGGCTTTGACCCCTCTCACTTCAATATTTCAGTGCCTAAAGCGATGCAAAGATACGATATTCTGTTGAGGTATGCAAATCTTGGCTGTTATGGCTTTTGGCTTTTAGCTTTAAGCAATAGGCTGTAAGCAGTTTTAATTCTCCATCAACCATTAGCCATCAGCCATAATTCAACATCACTCAACTGAATCGCTGGGATGTCTAGCTTGTTTTTCTTGCGGTAGGTATTCATGTTTTGATGAACTGCGGTGGGCTTGGTTTCGCGGAGTTTTTCTACTGTGTCGTAACCTGCTTTGATGATGTGCTCAATCCAAAATTCTGGAATGCCTGCTTCTGCGAATGATTTCATATCTGGACCAGTATTCCATTTTTCTGGACGCATTTGAGGGAAGAACAACACTTCTTGAATTGTTTCATTATTCGTCAAAAGCATTACCAAACGGTCGATTCCGATACCCATACCTGATGTTGGTGGCATACCGTATTCCAATGCACGAAGGAAGTCGAAGTCTATGAACATCGCCTCGTCATCACCACGTTCTTGAAGACTCAATTGTTCTTCGAAACGTGCGCGTTGATCGATAGGGTCGTTCAACTCAGTATACGCATTCGCAATTTCTTTACCGTTCACCATTAACTCAAAACGCTCGGTCAATTCAGGATTGTCGCGGTGGCGCTTGCATAGTGGTGACATTTCTACAGGGTAATCTGTAATGAATGTGGGTTGGATATAATTGCCTTCACATTTTTCTCCGAAAATGGTGTCGATCAATTTGCCGACACCCATTGTACTATCAACTTCTAGTCCGATGCTTTGGCAGAACGCACGAAGCTCGTCTTCCGATTTTCCATTGATATCGAACTGAGTGAATTCTATTATTGCTTCGCGCATTGTAACGCGACGGAATGGCGCTTTGAAGTCGATGACTTTGTCTGCGAACTGAACAGAAGTGGTCCCCAATGCTTTCATGCAAACGTGCTCAAGCATTGCTTCAGTAAAGTTCATCATCCAATTGTAGTCCTTGTAGGCTACGTATATTTCCATTACAGTGAACTCAGGATTATGCGTTCTGTCCATGCCCTCATTTCTGAAGTTACGGCTGAACTCATATACTCCTTCAAATCCACCAACGATTAATCTTTTAAGATAAAGCTCATTCGCGATACGCATGTACATCGGCACATCAAGTGCGTTGTGATGCGTGATGAATGGGCGAGCTGTAGCACCACCTGGAATTGGTTGAAGCACAGGAGTGTCAACTTCCAAGTATCCTTTATCATTGAAAAAATCACGCATCGCATTCACGATTTTCGTGCGCGCGATGAATGTTTCTTTTACTTTTTCATTTACAACAAGATCCACGTAGCGCATACGGTAGCGCAATTCAGGATCAGTGAAGGCGTCAAATACATTTCCTTCTTTGTCTACTTTCACAACCGGTAGTGGTTTCAATGATTTTGAAAGCACTGTCAACTCAGTCACCTGAATAGAGATTTCCCCCATTTTGGTGGTGAATTGTTTTCCTTTTACTCCGATAAAATCACCAAAGTGAAGCAAGTGTTTTACAACATCATTATAAAGCGATTTGTCTTCACCCGGACAGATATTGTCTGAAGCGATATAGATCTGAATCTTGCCAGTGCTGTCGTGCAGGTTGGCAAAAGATGCCTTACCCATATTACGCATGTTCATCAGACGGCCAGCTAAAACAACTTCCTTACCCTCTTCATAATTCGCTAGGATTTCCTTAGCATACGCGTTTACGGGAAACTCGGCCGCTGGAAATGGTTCAATTCCTTTCTCGCGCAATTTCTGCAACGCGCTTCTTCTTACTACTTCTTCGTCGGATAAATTGTGAATCATGGGGCAAATATAAGGAAAGGGAGAATTTCGGATTTCGGATTCCGGATTTCGGATTCCAAAACTAGGAAACTGAAATCCTTTTATCGTAATATTGCGATATGGGAATAAGTAAGACAGAAGAGTTTTCATTGAAACAAAACCAGATAAGTCATTTAGCCAAAGCGCTTGGACATCCGGCTAGGATTGCTATTCTAGAAGTATTGATGAAAAAAGAGGATTGCATTTGTGGTGATATTGTAGATGAGTTGCCATTAGCTCAACCGACTGTATCGCAACATTTGAAGGAGCTAAAGAATGCTGGTCTTATTAAAGGTTCTATTGACGGCAATACAGTCTGCTATTGCGTTGATCAGAAAGGAATACGCAAACTGATTGATTATTTGGAAGCAGTTGATGCCAAATTGGAAAAAACGAAAACAAAAAAGTGTTGTTAATATGAGTACAGATCATTGCGCCCCTGTGGCGAATAGAAAGAAGCTTGGGTTCTTAGATCGCTATCTAACGCTATGGATTTTCTTGGCCATGGCTTTAGGAGTGGCACTCGGATATTTCGTGCCTAAGTCAGCGGATTTGATTAATGGAATGTCATCCGGAACAACCAATATTCCTATTGCTATTGGATTAATTTTAATGATGTACCCCCCGCTTGCTAAGGTGAAGTACGAGTCGATGCGTGAAGTTTTTTCGAATGTAAAAGTGCTAACTGCTTCTTTGTTTTTGAATTGGATAATTGGTCCGATTCTCATGTTTTCATTGGCGTTGATTTTTCTTCCTAATCATCCTGAATATATGATTGGATTGATTTTGATTGGTCTCGCGCGATGCATTGCAATGGTTGTTGTTTGGAATGATCTAGCTGATGGAAATAGAGAATATGCAGCAGGATTAATTGCGCTCAATAGTATTTTTCAAGTTTTGCTTTACAGTGTTTATGCCTACTTCTTTATTACTGTGCTTCCGCCATATTTTGGTTATGAAGGATTTCAAGTAGATATAAGCATTGCACACATAGCAGAAAGCGTTGGTATTTACTTGGGAATTCCATTCTTGATGGGAGTGGTGTCTCGCTACACTTTGATTGCAATTAAAGGAGAGCAATGGTTCAATGAAAAATTTGTTCCAAGAATTTCTCCAATAACCTTAATAGCATTACTCGCCACTATTGTTATCATGTTTAGTTTAAAAGGTGAATTGATCGTCCAAATCCCAATGGATGTTGTTTTGATTGCTATTCCACTTGTAATCTATTTTGCGATCATGTTCGTGGTTAGTTTTTTTATCGGAAAATATTTTGGTGCTGATTATTCTAAGTCCACATCAATTGCATTCACAGCGACGGGAAACAATTTCGAACTTGCTATAGCAGTTGCGATTGGCGTTTTTGGAATCAACAGCGGACAGGCATTTGCGGGAGTTATAGGTCCGTTAGTTGAAGTGCCTGCCCTTATCGCTTTGGTCAATCTAGCTTTTTGGTTTAGAAAGAAATACTTTACTTCCTGATGAATACATTGATAAAACAATATTGCGATGATAGAATAGGGGAGTTTTCATTGATAGATGAAAATAGAAAAACTCTATTGACTAGGTTGTCTAATTACATTTCTGAAAAAAGTAAAAAAGCTGAGCCCATTCATCTTGTATACATCTGTACGCACAACTCGCGCAGAAGTCATTTCGGTCAAGTATGGGCGCACATTGCTGCACGTTATTTTGATGTTCCAAACGTTTATACCTATTCTGGGGGAACAGAAGCAACAGCGTTTAATATCAATGCGATTAACGCTTTGAAACGAGTTGGATTTAACGTTTCTGCGAACGATGAAATTTCATCTAATCCGATTTATCATCTTCGATTCGATGACAGCGAAGCGCCGATTATTTGTTTTTCGAAGGTGTATGATCATATCGATAATCCATCTTCAGCTTTTGCAGCAATCATGACTTGCAGCGATGCAGAGCAGAACTGTCCATTTATTCCAGGAGTTGAATTACGCATCGGTACTACTTACGATGATCCAAAGGCTTTCGATAATACTCTGCAACAAGATGAGAAGTACAGAGAGAGATGCGCCCAGATAGCACGAGAGGTTCTTTATGTTTTTAGTTTGGTTTAGCTACATTTGGAAGTGCCCGTGTTTACTACCATAATTCAGCGTGTGTGGATGAAAGGATAGTTTTGTTTTAGAAGATCATGTAATCGTACGAGTGGAGAGTTTAGTTGTATTTGGGCTAATATCTGATTATTTATCATATGTATACTCCCATGATTTTTATCTAATAGAATTTTGTAGAAATGTAAAAAAACATGGATGAAGTTAAATTAGGGCTTAGAGAAAATTGGAAGCAATTTTTTGTACTTGTTTTGGTGAATGGTTTTGTTGGTGGTATGGTTGGAATGGAACGGTCCATTCTGCCTGAAATCGCAGAGAAAGAGTTTCACCTGGCCGCTACAAGTGCTATTCTTTCCTTTATTGTTGTTTTTGGTTTTACAAAAGCGATTACAAATTATTTTACTGGCGCATTAGCAAATCGATTCGGGAGAAAAAGCTTACTTGTTTTCGGATGGATTTTGAGTATTCCTATTCCATTCATTTTGATGTATGCCGAGTCTTGGAATTGGATAATTACAGCCAATGTTTTACTTGGATTTAGTCAAGGATTAACATGGAGCAGCACTGTTGTAATGAAGATTGATTTGGTAGGGGAAAAGCAACGTGGTTTGGCGATGGGATTCAATGAGTTTGCAGGCTATCTTTCGGTAGCATTGGTTGCTTTTTTTACAAGTTGGATTGCCTCCGAATACGGGTTGAGACCGTTCCCATTTTATACAGGTGTTGTTTTAGTTTTTCTCGGCTTGATTTCAAGTGTGTTCTTGGTAAAGGACACTAAGCATCACGTTGATACGGAATTAATTTTCAGTAAAGTTCCAAAATTGGGAAACGTTTTTTGGGAAACCACATGGAAGAATAGGAATTTAGGTTCTGTCACCCAAGCTGGCCTAATCAATAATTTGAATGACGGAATGGTGTGGGGGATTTTCCCAATTTTGCTTGCGAGCAAGGGTTTTGATTTGAAGCAAATTGGAATTATAGTGGCTGTTTACCCGGCAGTTTGGGGTTTAAGCCAAATATTTACAGGAGCGATGGCAGATCGTTTTTCAAAGAAAAAAATACTTTATTGGGGAATGGCAATTCAAGCATTTGCACTTTTTGCTTTGATGTGGACGAGTGAATTGAAATTCTATATAATACTAGCTGCATTATTGGGATTCGGAACAGCGTTGGTGTACCCCACTTTTTTAGCAACAGTAGCCGAGAATACCAACCCTACCGACAGGGCCAAAAGCATTGGGGTTTTCAGATTATGGCGTGACATGGGATATGCTATAGGAGCGTTATTGACGGGATTCATAGCTGATATTTTAAGCATAGATGCGGCAGTTCTATTTATTGCTGCATTAACTCTTTTTTCTGCAATGGTTATTTATTTCAGAATGAAGGATGGGGTGATTGAGG
>JBIIBU010000156.1:0-4772 GCA_044239235.1 Flavobacteriales bacterium | reverse complement strand
TTCCTTTCTCCGAAACCAACCAATCTCTCGCTGAAATACCCACATTGTATTTATGTTCTGGAGTATTAAAAGCGGGGATAATAGGATCATTCTCATCCGTTTTCACAATCTGATTCCAAGAGTAATTCCCATTGATTGCGTGTACTTTATAGAAGTAATAATTTACACCAACACTCAGACCTTGTGTTCGAACTGTATTTGAAGAGTTGGCGCTATAACGATACACTTGGACATTGTTGGCATAACCAAGAGCATCAATATCTGCAGAAACTCCGAGATTGTAACCGATGAAATCAGTGTACATGCTGTAGTAATAACTAGCGTCAATAAAGACTTTATTCTTGACACTACCTCGATATCCAAACTCAATGGTCTTTACTTTCTCAGGACGAATAGGATCAATATTGAAATACTCCAGGGTGTCTTGTAATTGGGTATCTAAAAAGTCAAAGAAGCTATTGAACTCAATCAAATTCTGAACTCCATTCAAGTTACCACTTAGAATCGCTGGACCTACATTAAGATATAAATACTGATCTGTCAACGTTGGATTTCTTAAAGCGGATGAGAATGAAGTTCTGATGTAGTGATTTTTTTTCGGTTGAAAAACAATAGACATGGCCGGACTAACTATAGCATCAAAATTCTGGTTCTTATCGACGCGAACTGTTCCAGAAACAATCAATTTATCCTCTTTGAACTTACGTGACATTCCGTAATAAAAACCGAATTCTCTATTCGTCAATCTGGTGGTACTATCAGAGAAAATTGTTCCCTCACTGCGAGGTCGATAGATTCGCCCATTGCCGCCAACTTTATAATCTATGAAAAAACGGTCAGACCATTGGTATTCGGCCTGGGCATGATACAAGGCGCTTCTATCATAAAATAAAGTTCCGCCTTCACCATCGTTGTTTTTCTTTGAAATAATGCGATTAAAAGCTTCTTCAAAACCTTCACTACCTGGATCTAAATATCCCACTGTGCCAACTCCCAAAAGTCCTGCATTTCCATTATTGGTAAGTTGTTCTACCAATTGATGCCAAGCCACCAATGAATCCGCATATTGTGTGTTCCATGCATTCAATGCTTCATAATCATAGGGCAGATAAAACGGCTCACCCGGCTGACCAAAATCTGGATTTGGAACTAATCCGGGGTATCCCAAATCATCAATTCTTGGGTCTATTACAGCATCCCAATACTTCTTGTACACCTTTGCATAGTTGGCATCAGAACGTGCTTCATCCTGCAGCTTCAATGCAGTGAAGTAAGGATCATAACTTTTTCCTGCGTCTTCATTTGTCGAATAAACTCGAATGAAGTATTTGTTCTTTTTTCGTAGCTCGACTCTATTTTGAACGAAACGAATACCGTCTAATCTAAATCTATTATCCCCCTGATAAACGGTTGTACCTGTGCCATAATTCACAGCATAAATAAGTTCTGGCGAGTCATACTCCAGGTCAGGTTTAATACGCCAATGAAAGGCTGCGTTGGCTTTGAAATTCTCTGTATTGTAATCTACGAGATCGCTTTCTTTGTAACCCGTTCTAAAGAAATTTCCAATTCCTCTATTATTCCAGGCACCACCGCCCGAAAAATTATTGCCGTTAAAATATTCATCCCCATAAATATTTACGCCGTCAAATCGTCCAGGATTATTCTTGCCATAATCGGTGCCATAGACAGGATCATAATTATCGGCCTGCCAGTCATTGGCAAATAGATAGAAGACATTTATTTTATATGCGAAAAAATCTTTTCCGTCTTTGTTTTGAAATTTATCCGCCCAACGAATTACAGGTTCTACTAGACTTCTCTCCCCTACTCTCAATTGAGCAGAAAGCCCTGTGAAAATAAATGGATTTTTTGTCTCCATACTTATCACTCCGTTGAAGGCACCTGGCCCATAGAAAGCGCTGCTTGCGCCTTGCACGATTTCTACTCCTTTTACATCCAAATCTGGAGCACCAAGAAAATTACCTAATGAGAAATTCAAACCTGGAGATTGATTATCTACCCCGTCGATAAGTTGGAGTGTACGGACAGGAGAAGTGCTGTTGAATCCTCGTGTATTTATTACTCGAAATCCTAAACTCGCCGTAGTCAAATCAACACCCTTCAGTTGACCAAGACCCTCATAAAAACTGCCTGATGGAGCCTGTTTGATAGCAATCAAATCCATGCTTTCAACAGTCAAAGGTGCTTGCTTTTGTTTTTCAGTTATTCTGGAATCTTCAATAACCAATTCTGGCATGAGAAGAGAATTGTCGACCATATTCACCAGCACTTTTTCATTTGCTGTTTTAACCACGACTTCCATTTGTTCGTAGCCTATGTAGCGAAAAACCAAGGTAACAGGAACCTGCGAAACAACTAAAGTAAACTCACCATCAAAATCAGTGGTTGTTCCATTAGCTGTGCCTTTTTCGCCAACTGCGCAGCCAAATATAATTTCACCGGTATTCGAATCTTGAACTTTTCCTCTCAATGTTTGAGCACTGAGTTCAGAGCAAAAAGAACAACAAATCAAAGCGCAGAGAAGAGTATATAATTTGGTCATAGGACGGCTCGCGGTTAAGGAATACGTGCTAAAAATAAGGAGATTTCGCAACAATACTAGGGATGTATAAAAAAAAGCACGGCCTCATTGAGACCGTGCTAAATTATCTTATTGATTCTGACTTAATAAAGTGCTGGGTATTTCGCTGGATTGCTCTCTCTCATGAGATCATAAACTGCATCAAAAATATCTTCTGCACTAGGCTTGCTGAAGTAGTCACCATCCGTACCATATGGTGGCAAATGGGCCTTTGCAGCAAGGGTTTTCGGCTCGCTATCCAGATATTTGAAAGCACCTTGTTTATTGATTACTTCATCCAACAAGTATGCAGAAGCTCCGCCTGGAACATCTTCATCTACGATAAGCAGACGCCCCGTTTTCTCAATACTTTTCTTGGTGATTCCTGTTGTATCGAAAGGAAGTAGTGTTCGTGCATCGACTAATTCTACGCTAATTCCGAACTCTTCCAATTGTTTCACAGCTACAGAGCAGATATTGAAAGTAGAACCATAACTCAAGAGGGTAATATCAGTTCCTTCTTTAACCACTTCTGCAATACCGACAGGAATTGAATATTCACCAAGATTTGTTGGTCTTGCTTCTTTTGAACGATATCCGTTTAAACATTCGACAACCAGCGCCGGATCATCAGAATTTAATAACGTTTTATACATTCCGACAGCCTGCATCATATTTCTTGGAACACAAACTATCATGCCTCTAACACTATTGATGATAGATCCCATCGGACTTCCAGAATGCCAGATACCTTCCAATCTATGGCCGCGGGTGCTTATAATGAGTGGTGCTTTTTGTCCGCCTCTTGTTCTATATTGAACGCTTGCCAAATCATCACGCATGATTTGCAAAGCGTAAAAAATGTAATCCAAATATTGTATTTCGGCAACAGGACGAAGTCCACGCATCGCCATACCAATACCCTGTCCGATAATTGTCGCCTCGCGTATACCAGTATCCGAAACTCTCAAGTCACCGAACTTCTCTTGAAGACCTTCACATGTTTGATTTACCCCTCCGATTTTCCCTACATCTTCTCCAAAAATCAAAACCTCAGGTCTCGTGCTCATAGTCATATCCCAAAAATCGCGAAGAAGAATTCTTCCATCAACCAGTTCAGGATTTTCCTCGAAAATTGGGGCAATAGAATCATGCTTCACGGCAGACCATTGTGATTCGCTATACAGGTGACTGCTGTAGCGTCTGCTGCATTCGAATTGAACTTGGTCAAGCCAAGAAACCATCGCTTTAGCATCTGCATTATTTTCACCGCGAACAGCGCGCATAGCTCTTTTTGAAATTGCGAAAATATCTTTTCGAATAGCTTCTTTAGATTTTTTCAATTCATCCAAAGCAGCAGCGACTGTAGCATTTCCAGATGAAGCAGACAAGCGTTCAAGATGAGAAATGGCTGTTTGAACATCTCCGTCAATGTCTTTTCTAAAATCAGTCCATGCTTGCTTTTGCTCAGCACGAACTTGATTTTTCGCTTCTTCACGAATTTGATCTAATTCTTGATCACTTGCTGCGCCGTCCATCATGATGAACTTTTTGAATTGCACCAAGCAATCGTATTCTTCATACCAGTCAAGAAGAGCTTTGTCTTTATAACGTTCATGAGAGCCGGAAGTGCTATGACCTTGAGGTTGTGTCAATTCTTCAATATGCACCAATACGGGAATATGGTTTTCACGACTAAAGCTGACTGCTTTTTCATAGGTCATCAATAGTTCAGGATAATTCCAACCCTTTGCTTTGAAAATCTTGATACCGTTTGTCGTCGTTGATTTTTCAAAACCAGAAAGGGCATCTGAAATACTTTCTTTAACCGTTTGATATTTTTTTGGAACAGAGATCCCCCATCCATTATCCCAAACATTCATAACCATCGGAACACCCAGTACAGCAGCGGCATTCATGCTTTCCCAGAACAATCCTTCGGATGTGCTTGAATCACCGATAGTACCAAAAGCAACTTCGTTTCCTTTGTTAGAAAAACTTGTCCACGAATGCAAATCTGGCAACTGACGATACATTTTTGAGGCTTGGGCTAGACCAAGCAAACGAGGCATTTGTCCTGCTGTAGGACTAATATCTGAAGATGAATTTTTGGAAGACATGACATCTTTCCAAGAACCATCATTGTTTAAGAAACGCGTAGCTTAGTGTCCTCCCATTTGACGACCAC
>JBIIBU010000009.1:0-20190 GCA_044239235.1 Flavobacteriales bacterium | reverse complement strand
TAGGCTGTAGCCTGTAGGCATTAGGCCTTAGGCCTTAGGCTGTAGGCTTTAGGCATTAGGCTTAGAGCTTACGGCTTATAGCTAACAGCCAAGAGTATTACTCCCATTAACAAAAGTTAAAGAACTTATTTCGATAGTAGTTGTATATTTGAATATGCAAAGACTACTCGAACAGATGGTTTTACAACTAAACGAACAGTTGTACGTGAAGGACCCTTCGTCCAGTGCTATTGGGCGCGAGATAATTAGAGAGAGTGTTAAGCTCATTTCGACCGAAGGACTCGACTCTTTTACCTTTAAAAAACTCGCTACTGTCCTTAAATCGACCGAAACCACAATTTACCGTTATTTCAAGAATAAACATCAACTTATGATGTACCTGTCTTCATGGTATTGGTCAATACTGGAATGGAAGGTCGTATTTGCCACTGCCAACATCAAAGACGGTAAAATGGAACTTGAGAAAGTAGCCGAAGTCCTTACATCAACATTTAACAATGAATCAACCGCGTCACTTGTCGATGAGGTGCTTCTTCAAGAAATAGTTTGTGAAGAATCAATGAAACTATTTTCTAAAAACTGGGAGTCAGTTGCTGAGAAAAAAGGCTACTACTCTGCTTATACCTCACTGTGCAATCGCATTTCTCAAATAATTCTCAAAGCAGACAAAAATTACAAGTTCCCTGCAGCGCTTGCATCTACTATGATTGAGGCCTCGCAGCGTCAATTCTACTTCACAAGACATCTAAATAGCCTTACAGACGTAAACAAATCTCACAAGGCTTCTATGCATTTTATACTTTCTCTTACACCATTGAAGCAATATCAACATGGCTGAAATCAAATCAAATAATGCACTTGGTAGACTCTTTAAGCTACTCAACAGTGAGAGACGGGATATAAAAAACATCCTCCTCTTCGCCATCGTAAGCGGATTGATCAACCTGAGTCTGCCGCTCGGCATTCAGGCTGTAATCAACTTTCTTAATGCAGGACAACTCTCAACTTCATGGGCAGTGCTTGTAATATTTGTCCTTCTCGGTATCTCCCTTGTTGGATTTCTGCAAGTGAGACAACTAACAATTACAGAGAATATCGAACGAAAAATATTCGCTCGTGCTGCCTTCGATTTCGCTTTCAGATTACCAAGAATTAAACAAAAGGCCGTTCAGAATAAATATCTGCCTGAACTGGTAAACAGATTCTTCGAAATCGTTACTGTTCAAAAAGGATTATCGAAATTACTTGTCGACTTTAGCGGCGCTTCTATACAAATCGTATTCGGACTATTTCTATTATCGCTGTATCACCCACTTTTTCTATTATTAGGCATTGGCTTAATGGGAATACTATTTCTCATTTTTAGAATAACAGGAAAACCAGGATTAACAACAAGTTTGGAAGAGTCAAAGTACAAATTCGAAGTGGCCCATTGGCTCGAAGAAATAGGAAGAACGATGAGCACTTTCAAATTTCTTGGCAACTCGGAACTTCCAATTCAACGTACAGATGGACTAGTCGATAATTATCTCACCGCACGCAAAAAACACTTTAGAATACTCGTTTGGCAATTTGGTGGTATGATTGCTTTCAAAGTACTCGTAGCCGCTGGATTGCTCATATTGGGAAGTATGCTCGTTATTGACAAACAAATCAATATCGGACAGTTCGTTGCATCCGAAATCATTATTGTCCTAATTATTGGCGCTGTCGAAAAACTTATTCTCAGCATGCAAACCATCTATGATCTGCTCACTGCATTAGAGAAAATTGGCACTGTTACCGACCTTCCATTGGAGAACAATACTGGCACTGACCTTCGAGATACTCCATGCGACAGTGGTGTTGAAATAAGATTCAATAATGTGACCTTCACCTACCCAGACGGCACTGAACCTGTGATTTCGAATTTTCAATCTACTATCAAACCTGGAGAACGACTTTGTATAAGAGGCAAAAACGGAAGTGGAAAAACCTCATTGCTAAAACTTATGACTGGGCTATATGAAGAATTCAATGGTACAATTACCATAAATGGATTTCCCATAAATAGCCTTAAAATAGAAGCTTTGCGTGCTATCACCGGCGACAACTTCAATGAATGTGATGTCTTTAAAGGCACCCTTTATGAGAACATTCATGCTGGCAGAGGCAGCGTCACTTCTGACGATGTTCTTTGGGCAATGAAACAAGTTGAGTTATTGCAATTCCTAGAGCACTCTCCTGATGGATTGCAAACGCAAATTGATCCTGAAGGACGCAGATTGTCAAGTGGCATAATCCATAAAATCGTTCTCGCAAGAGCAATTGCAGAAAGACCCAAAATCCTTCTTTTGGAAGATAGCTTAACTAATCTTGACCAAACAGAACGAAAAAATATATACTCCAATATTCTAAACAAGTCCAACGGTTGGACTGTAATCATGACAAGCAATGATCCTTTGATTGCTAGTGAATGTGATTCTACTATAGAACTTGAAAACGGTTGCATTCTAAACTAAAAGAACATGCTAGAAATTTCAAATAACGAAAGTGTTGGCAATCGCGTGAAAACGGAAGACCTAAAGTCTTTTAAGCAACTCGATGAAGGAAATAGCAACAACAGATTAAAGCGATGGCTATTAATTCTGATGTGCATTTTCATTGCCATTCTATTTCTCCCATGGACGCAAAACATCGACTCCAAAGGAGTAGTAACATCTTTAAATCCTGAACAACGCCCACAAACTATCCACAGTATTATTGGTGGAAGGATTGACAAATGGTTCGTCAAAGAAGGTGACTTTGTAAAAAAAGGTGATACAATTATCTACATTACGGAGGTGAAAGACGAGTATTTCGATCCCAACCTTCTTGAAAATGTTGACCAACAAATCAAATCAAAAGAAAGCAGCGTCAGTTCGTACATGGAAAAAGTAAGAGCTCTCGACAGTCAAATCGATGCGCTTATTGCTAATAAAGCTGTTAAGCTTCAACAAGCTGACAACAAGCTAAAGCAAGCTTACTTGAAAATAAAAAGCGATAGTATTGAATACGAAGCTGCTAAAAACAACCTGGTTGTTGCACAAGAACAACTAGTGCGATTTGAAGAGCTTTATAAAAAAGATCTGGTATCAAAAACGGAATTTGAAACGCGGAAAGTGGCACTTCAAAATGCAAATGCAAAATCCATTGACTACGAAAACAAACTTCTTATTTCAAAAAATGAAGTCATTAATGCGCGAGCAGAACTAAGTTCAATTGAAAATGATTTTCGTGATAAAGTAGGCAAGGCAGAATCGGAAAAATTCTCTTCCCTTTCAAGTATGTACGACGCTGAAGCAACCGTTACGAAATTACAAAATCAATATGTGAATTATGACATGCGCAGCGGGTTATACTATGTAACTGCTCCTCAAGATGGATATATCACGCAAGCGATTCAGACAGGTCTTGGTGAGACAATTAAAGAAGGAGAGGCAATCATCAGCATTATGCCTTTCAAATATGATCTGGCAGTGGAAATGTTTGTTGAGCCCATGGATTTACCTTTGATAAACAAAGGACAACATGTTCGATTCATTTTCGATGGCTGGCCTGCATTTGTATTCAGTGGTTGGCCAGATGCGTCGTACGGCACATTTGGTGGTAAAGTATTCGCCATTGATAATTTCATTAGTCCAAACGGAAAATATAGAATGCTAGTTGTGCCCGAGGAGAATGAAACCTGGCCAAAAGGTATACGTGTAGGTACTGGTGCCAACGCTATTGCCCTACTCAATGATGTGCCAATTTGGTATGAACTATGGAGAAAGTTCAACGGCTTCCCTCCCGACTTTTATACCCTTCAAGATGCAACGTCAAGTAAGACTCAAGAGAAAAAATGAAGAAGCATATTGTGAAAATACTAGTACTATCTGTTTCATTAGGATTGTCGCTGACTTCATTTGCTCAGCGTGATAGTGTCTATCAATTGTCAGTTGATGAGATGCTCAATATCGTGCGCTCGAATCATCCCATCGCACAGCAAGCCAATTTGAAAATTCAAAATGCTGAAAGCTTCGAAAGAAGCGCTAAGGGCGGTTTTGACCCAAAACTTGAAGCAGACTACAATAACAAATTTTACAACGAAACAAATTACTACTCAAACACGACTGGAGCTATTAAAATTCCCACAAGAAGTCCTATTTCATTCAAAGCAGGATATGATTTGAATGATGGGAAATACATTGACCCGTCAGACCAAACTCCGGACGATGGATTATTCCAAGCGGGTGTTTCTCTTCCGCTTCTTCAAGGATTAATGACAGATGAGAGAAGAACTCAACTAAAAATTGCTGAAGCATTTACTCAATATTCAGAAGCAGAAAAGAACTCACTCTACAATCAACTCATGTATGAAGCTTATGGTGCATACTGGAATTGGTGGAATGCTTTCGAAAGAACAAATGTGGCTGAGGAAATGATCATCATTGCCTCAAATAGATTTGAAGCCATAAAACAACGAGCTCTTGCTGGTGACCGACCTTTCATTGACACTGTAGAAGCATACCTTCAGCAACAATTGAGACAACAACAACTTGTCGAAGCGTTGATTATGGAAGTAAAATCAAGATATTATTTATCCGGATTTCTTTGGAGTGACAACGATGGAAAGCCTGAAGGATTAATTGTTTCAGAAAAAGCTATTCCTCAAAACCCTTCAGGAATCGAACCTGCTCAACTAGCCGAATATCGATTAGCCAGTTTTTCTGAAATCGTAAATCAAAGTCACCCCGAAATTGCTGCCTATGATGCTAAAATAAATCAACTGGAAGCCGAGGCTAGATGGAAGTCAGAAAAAGTTAAACCCAAATTGAATCTCGAATACAACATGCTTTCAACAGGGATCAACAGTACCTCTGACAACGGTTTCTCAACAAACAACTACAAATGGGGAATGACATTTTCTGTCCCTATTTTTCTAAGGGAAGCGAGAGGAGAACTGCAAATGGCTCGAATCAAAATTCAAGATTCAGAATATTCTCGCGATCTAAAATCAAATGACTTAATCAATAAAGCCTCAGGAACTTTTGAGAATTTAAAACTCATACGTCAACAACTCCAAATTGCGGAAAGTAACTTAAACAATTACAATCAACTTCTCAATGCAGAACGCGAGCGCTTCTTCAACGGAGAGAGTTCATTATTCCTAGTCAATCAACGCGAGATGGCCTATGCAGATGCAAAAACCAAAGTGATTGATCTAAAATCAAAACTTGAAATGTCCGGAATCGAAGTAATATATTCATTAGGGCAACTAAAATAGAGTTGTCACAGAATAGGCTCAAACGGGAATGGGTCAACTAGAATCTAATTGTTACCCACCTCCCCAACTTTTCTTTTCTTTATTTGCACCATGCAAATGATATTTCATCCCGAAAATCCGCAAGGCAATACTATTATTCCTAACGACGAAGAACAACGCCATCTAAGAGCACTTCGAATGGAAGAAGGCACTCAGATTCTTGTTTCAAATGGCTCAGGTACAATTTTCCTGTGTGAGGCTATAATTCTAAAAAAAGAAACACATCTGAATGTAATAAGCAGCACGTTCCACGAACAGCGACAAGCATTTCTTGAAATAGCGATTGCCCCAACGAAAAATAACGACAGGCTAGAATGGTTTGTAGAAAAAGCAGTAGAAATAGGTATTGAAAAAATATACCTCATCAAATGCGATCATTCGGAAAGACCTATCATAAAAACAGACAGGCTATATCGCGTTGCAATCGCAGCACTCAAACAAAGTAGAAAAGCCTATCTGCCCGAAATAACAGAACTCGTTTCGTTCGATGAAGTTATAAAATCATCAAAAGCAGAAATTAAATGCATTGCACACTGCGATGACTCTATTGAAAAATCACTTCTTAAAAACACCTTAGTAAAAAATCAAAGTGCTCTAATCTGTATCGGTCCAGAAGGTGATTTTTCTTCGAAAGAAATTGAATCCGCTTCACAATCCAATTTTATTGGTGTAAGTTTGGGTAACTCAAGACTCCGCACCGAAACTGCAGGACTAGCTGCCGTGCATACCTTTGAATTAATTCAACAATAACATGATCAGATTCATTTTCCGATTAGCCTCAATACTATTTCTAGCCTTAATAGTTATTGCATTCTTTACTAATCCAAGTAAAGAAGATTTTCAAAAAGAAGTAGAAAAAAGAGTGCAAGAAGAATTTGATGAACACCTAGACAACCCTCTAATCGCAATGGCTGCTGAAGAAAGTAAAAGCTTCGCAACCAGCATGGCGACTAAACTGACAACGCGAGACAACTTCGGAGTATGCAGCATTTATACTCTTGACCTTCCAACTGGAAAATATAGATTCATCGGTGCATTTAAAAATTTCATCCCTCTTCAGGCAAAAAATCCATTAAATGATGTTTTTGACAAATAAAAAAACACTGCTTCTGTGCCTAGTTCTTTGGACTTCTATCCTTAGTAGTTCAGCTCAAAACACGCCATATTCAATTGTTCCACAGCCTCAAGAAATGACCTTGAGACCAGGTGTGTTTGAACTCAACAATAAGGTTGAAATGGTTTCTTCTAACGAGTGTATGCAAGAAGCAACGCTCTTTATTCAATGGCTTAATAAAGCTACTGGAGAGAATTTCACAGTAAAAAAAATGGAAGAATGGTCCTATTCAGGACCTTATATTTTATTCAAATCAAAGGCTTCTGCTGCTGCCCATCCAGATCTTAAAAACATGCCGTACTTAAATCCAAAGTACGCAGCACTTGATGAGTCGACCTCGCATGAAGGCTATTCAATGACTATTGAAGAAAGAGGAATAACAATAACCTCAGAAATACCTGCAGGAATATTCTATGCGACACAGAGCCTGCGCCAAATGCTTCCTGCTAACGCAGAACTGCAAAAAATGCGACTTCCCTTTAACTTCTCTTGTGTCCAAATAAAGGATAAACCCGCATTTGTTCACCGAGGCATGCTGCTCGATTGTTGTCGTCATTTCATGACGCCTGATTTTGTGAAGCGCTATATCGATCTACTTTCTTATTACAAAATGAATGTACTTCACTGGCATCTCACAGAAGACCAAGGATGGAGAATTCAAATTGACAAGTATCCGCTGCTTACATCTGTAGGAGGGTATAGAACAGAAGACGACGGAAGTATCTATGGCGGATTTTACACAAAAGATCAAATTAAAGATATTGTGAAATATGCGTCTGAAAGACATATTACTATTATTCCGGAAATAGAACTGCCCGGACATAGTGTTGCAGCAATCGCGGCCTATCCATGGTTGAGTTGCACAGGCGACACCATTCCTGTAGAAAATGAATGGGGTGTTTTCAAAGATATTTATTGTGCTGGAAGCGAACAAACATTCGAGTTCATGGAAGATATCATGGATGAAGTTTGTGAACTTTTTCCAGGACCTTACATCCACATCGGTGGTGATGAAGCTCCCAAATATCGTTGGGAACATTGCGATAAATGCCAAAAAAGAATTCATGATGAACATCTAAAAAACGAAGCCGAACTTCAAACCTATTTCATCGAACGCGTCGCGAAATATCTTGAAACAAAAAACAAGAAAATAATTGGTTGGGATGAGATTCTAGAAGGTGGTATTCCAGAAGGTTCCATGATTCAATCATGGAGAGGAATGGAAGGCGGAATCGCTGCAGCAAAATCGAAGCACGGTGTTGTGATGTCTCCCACCTCGCATTGCTACTTTGATTATGGATTAGAAAATATTGATCTTGAAAAAGTTTACTCCTTCAATCCGATACCAGAGGAATTGAAACCAAATGGAAAAGAATTTATCAAAGGAGCAGAATGCAACATGTGGACAGAGCGAGCACCACAAGAAGTTGTGGACCAACGCATCTTCCCGCGGATGCCAGCACTTGCAGAGGTTCTTTGGAGTTACAACGAAAACCGACAATTCATAGAGTTCGAATCGCGTTTGAAAAAACATTATCCCATATGGGATGCCATGGGCGTGAAATACGGATTTGCAAAAGTTCCAGTTCAGTTCAGCCCAGTCATAGATGAAAACGGCAAGATGACTTTGAGCATTTCACCTTCTCCCTCTGATATGAAGCTTCAGTATTCCACAGGAGAAAAAATTGCTTTCAAACCATATGCAGATCCTATTTCAATTACAGGACCAACTGTGGTTAAAGTAAAAGCAACGAGCCCAACAGATCAAGAGTATCCAATCATTTTTGAGAAATCATTGAATCCTCATAAAGCCATTGGAATCAAACCACAACTCAACTACACACCTAGTCCTTACTATACCGGTGGTGGTGAAATGGCTGTTACCGATGGCTTAGTAGGTAGTTCAAACTTTAGAGATGGTCATTGGCAAGCGCAACAAGGAAAAGATTTTGAAATAATACTTGACCTAAAAACCGAACAAACATTCGGTGCATTAGAAACACATTTCTTTCATTATGCCAACGCCTGGATTTTCAGACCAGAATATGTGATTTTTGAAACGAGTAATGACGGTCAGAATTGGACCTTGTTAGAAAAGGTTGTTACTACTGTTGCCCCCGAAACCAAAGGAGAATTCCCTGTCAATTACACAACCACAAGCACAACAAAAATTTCAGCGAGATACATTAGAGTAACAGCAAAAAGCATCGGCCCCTGCCCCACCTGGCACGACGCCGTGGGTGAACCGAGTTGGCTCTTCATTGATGAGGTGCTGGTAACCAACGACTAGTGACGCGAAATGTTTGAGGTTTGATGGTTGACTTTTGATGGATGGATGATGGATGATGGATGACGGATGATGGAGTTATTGTCGTCGGTCACCGGTCACCGGTCACCAGTCACTAGTCACCAGTCACCAGTCACCAGTCACCGGTCACTGGTCGTCAGTCACCGGTCGTCGGTCACCAGTCACTGGTCGTCGGTCGTCAAAACGCGAGGATTGTCCAGGGGCAGTGAGCTTGCTCTGCTGCGTCTAAGCCCTCATGCGTCCACGTATTGCATGTGTAAAACAAGCTATATGATTTAGTCGATTCATAGAATGCATCGTTATTGCCATAACGTGCTTCCGTGGGAATGACTACTACTTTACCTTCTTTCATCAAAAAGCTCTGCTGAATGAATTGAATCAATTCCGCATATTGCTTTTCATTGAGCAGCATTTTTCTACACGACGGATTGAATTCTGGATTACCTGTATAAGTAACGTGTACAGCCCCGCTACCTAAGCCACTTGCCGCCTTCAAAGCAGTTGAAGCCGTTAAATCTCCCCATGTCGGCGTATTCAAAAAGAATTCTTTATCGCCCCATCCAAAAGAAATATAGGATATGCTTGAGTCTGCAGATCTGGTGTCAAGTGGCGTAACGAAGTTTCTCCAATCCAATTGACTCGTGACAGTTGGAACTATAATATCTGTGTGAGAGCCATTCGATGATGTCCAAACCGCAATCTGTCCATTAGGATCTGGATTGCCGTCTACCTCAAACTTATTCATCAAAAAAGCAAAACCCACATAAAGAATCAAAGCTAAGATTGTCCACAGAAAGAACTTAGCAATTCGAATAAACCATTTCTTAATCATGCTATTGGCTTTGAGCTGTAAGCTATTAGCCCTAAGCTATAAGCTATAAGCAGCAATATTAAAACAAAAGTTAGTCACTAGTCACCGGTCACCGGTCGCTGGTCACCGGTCGTTGGTCGCGCGTTCCCTTCTTACGAAGAAATCGTCTTGCACTTCTTTTGGTGGATTGAAATAACCGAATGCCAAGTGAGGGAATTCTGCCCTGATTTTATCCATCATATTCTTCACGCCCATTCCTTCAGGCAATTCTGTAATATTCATTTTGGCCAAATACCAATCCGGATCAATATTGAAATTACGCCATTGAATCATCGTCAAATCGGCGTACTTAATAAAATCACGCAACGCTTCATACTCGGCCACTTGATCCGTCATTCCAGGGAAGGTGAAATAATTCAAACTCGCCCATCCACCATAACTTCTAACAATTTTCGCAGATTCGCGAATGTCTTCAAACTGATAATTATTGGGCAAGTAATACGACTCATAGATATTCTTGCGCGCACTGTTGGTGCTTACTCGAATGCTATTCAAACCTGCTTTGCAAAGTTCTTCAACTGCCGCAGGCTTGCTTCCATTCGTATTGATATTGATAATTCCGCGATCTGTTTTGGTGCGAATCTTTTTGATTGCGTCACGGATGGTTTGCCAAACGAGTAATGGCTCTCCTTCGCAGCCTTGTCCAAAACTTACAATAGCTCTTGGAGCTTTTTCCAAGTGAGGCACTGTAAACTCAACAATCTCATCGACTGTTGGAATAAATGTCAATCGATCTTGTGATGATGATATCTCATGCTCCTCAGGCTGGAAGCTAATGCATCCAATGCAATTGCTATTGCACGCAGGAGAAACAGGAATTGGACATTCCCATCTATCTAGGAAGAAATTTCTTGCAGCCGGACAGCAATAGCGCATACTGCAATTGCCCCCTAAATGTTGAATCAATCGGTTTTCAGGAAACTGCGCCATGCGCTCCATGGTCTTCTGAACAATATACTCCTGATCGAAATGCTCCAAGTCTTGACGATCGTCTGGATCTATGCGTACACATGTTGCATAAAATTTATCATCCAACCAACCGATAACGGTATAGGCATACAAAGGCAATGTTGGCGCATCTTCCTCTTCAGTGCCAAAGGCAGCCAAAAAAGTTTGTGTGTGCGCAGGTGAAATCAAAGCCGCAACCGCCTGAACATCCTCCAAAATTTCATATTCACCTGTTTCGACATTCATTCCATATGGACGACGACCTGGCAAAGTGAACATATCACTACCAAAAGGAAGCTCCACGAAATCTTCTGGCTCCAAAGGGTAAACATTATATCCAGAGCGGCCTACAGCGAGATAATTCGTGTCTTCAAAGATGTTTCCTTCGGCGTCGGCATACACCATAAAGGGTACTTGACGAGGATGTTGCAATTTCTTCATTGGTGCAAAGGTATAGATTGAGTAATTTCACACCGCTATTTCTATGAAGCATACTATCACATTTCTCGGAACAGGAACATCTCAAGGGGTGCCAGTTATCGCTTGCGACTGTTCGATTTGTACTTCAAGCGACCCGCGCGACAATCGTTTGCGCACTTCCATTATGGTGTCTTCAGAAACGAAAAACATAGTAATAGATAGCGGTCCAGACTTTAGACAGCAACTCCTACGGGAAAAAGTCAAGTCATTGAACGCCGTGCTCTTTACACATGAACACAAAGATCACATCGCTGGACTGGATGACATTAGAGCCTTCAATTATTTTCAAAATGAAAAAATGCAGGTCTTCTGCACAGAAGCTGTTGAATTTGCCCTAAAAAGAGAGTTTTCCTACGCTTTTAATGACAATAAGTACCCGGGAATACCAGAAATAGCGCTAAATCGAATAGAAAATGCGCCATTCGAAATTCACGCAATTCCTTTTCTTCCAATAAAAGTGCTTCATCTGAAAATGGAGGTCTTCGGCTTCCGCATCGGTGACTTTACGTATATAACAGATGCGAACTTTATCTCTGATGAAGAGAAAGAAAAGATAAAAGGAACAAAAACGCTAGTGCTCAATGCACTACGCCGCCAAAAGCACCCCTCTCACTTTACTCTTGAAGAAGCACTTGAACTTGTAGAAGAACTTCAACCAGAGAAAACCTATTTCACGCATATCAGCCACCAGCTTGGTCTACATGAAGAAGTGCAAGCTGAACTTCCGCCAAATGTATTCCTTGCTTACGACGGATTGCAACTGACAATCGACGTCTAGGATTACATTTGCCCCATGTTTGGAAGCGCACTCTTATATTATTTGGTCCTGAAACCAATCAGTCTTCTGCCCTATCCTTTGCTGTACGGGCTTTCCGACTTCTTTTTTGTGGTCCTGTATTACCTCATCCCGTATAGAAAAAAGGTGGTGATGGCCAATCTTGCCAAAGCTTTTCCTGAAAAGAGTGAATCAGAGCGCAAGATCATTTGCCGCAAATTCTATCGTCATTTCTGCGATTTGGTATTGGAAAGTGTAAAGAACTTCTCCATTTCAGATGCAGAAGCGCGCAAACGCTTTGTTACAATTAATCCTGAAGTCATAAATGATTACGCAGACAAGGGACAATCCGTTATCGTTTCTGGCGGGCATTATACGAATTGGGAATTGTGGGCCATCTCTGGTCCCCAAGTGCTTAAAACGACCTTGTTAGGAATTTACAAGAAATTGAGCAACAAGTATTTTGATCAAAAAATGATCGAAAGTCGCGGCAAATTCGGGATGAAACTCGTTAGAACCATTGACGTTAATGAGTATTTGAAAAATAATCAAGAAGAACTCAAAGGCATTGTTTTGGCTTTTGACCAATCACCTTCCGATCCTAAGAAATGCGTTTGGATTAACTTCATGGGGATTGAGACAGGAGCATTGTTTGGTACCGAGAAATTTGCAAAAGAATACAACTACCCTGTGATTTATGGGAGAATGTCAAAAGTCAAAAGAGGATATTATACCATAAATTACGAGGTGATTGGCAAACCGCCATATACATTCGAAACGGGCGAACTCCTTCAAAAGCTGCATGATGAGTTGGAAAAAGACATCCGAAAAGCCCCAGAATATTGGCTTTGGACGCACAAAAGATGGAAGCATAAGCGCCCTGCCTAAGTTTTTTTTCATATTAATCTTTGGCGATTGAATAAAATTCGTATGTTTGCGCCCCCAATTCCGTATCTCATTTAAAAATACTGCGTCATGAATCGCATTAAGGAACTAGAAAAGAAATTGACACCGGTTAAACCATGGCCGGCATTCCAAGCAGGAGATTCTATCTCTGTTAGCTATAAAATCGTGGAAGGAACGAAAGAGCGTATCCAAACATTCGCAGGCGTTGTAATCCAACGTAGAGGTACTGGTACTACCGAAACTTTCACTGTTCGTAAGATCAGCGGCGGTGTAGGTGTTGAGCGTATCTTCCCTATCGCTACTCCATTCTTAGAAACAATTGCTGTTACTAAGCGCGGTCGTGTGCGTCGTGCTCGTATCTTCTACCTACGCAAGCGTACAGGTAAAGCGAGCCGTATCCAAGAAAGAAAATATTTCGGCGCTGCTGCTCCAGCAACTGCAGAATAATAATAGTATTTCGGTTGATTTGCCGACGAAAGCCTCCCACGTGGAGGCTTTTCGCATTTCAGCCGTAAGCTATAGGCTGTAAGCTGTTGGCTTTTGGCTTTTGGCTATAAGCTGTTAGCTATTAGCTATTGGCTATTGGCTATTGGCTTTTGGTATTTTAATGCTGCTGTACTAACTTTCCACACTACCAAACTACCACATCCCTTCGGGCTACCGTAAAGCGCCCCTCCGGGGCTATCAAACTACTAAACTACCACACTACCAAACTATCAAACTACCCCCATGTTTCTCGAAATCGTAGCATCTACTGTCAGATCTTGTGTTGCCGCTGAGCGCGGTGGCGCGGATCGTATCGAACTTTGCGCTGCCCTAGGTACCGCAGGAGTTACTCCATCTGCTGGCACAATAAAAGCCGTTAAAGCGGCAATCAGCATTCCTGTTTTTGTCATGATTCGCCCGCGCGAAGGGGACTTTGTTTATTCTGAAGAAGAAATACAAGTGATGGAACATGAAATCGATGCGGCTAAAGTTTATGGTGCAGATGGAATTGTTTTCGGTTGTTTGACTGCTGATGGAAATGTAGATGTCGCAGCAACGAAACGTCTTATCACACGCTCGGCTCCCTTGCCTGTTGTTTTTCACCGAGCATTTGATGTTACCAATGATCTATTCAAATCATTAGAAGAAATCATTGAGTGCGGGTGCGTTCGTATCCTTACAAGTGGTGGTCAACCCAAGATCAATGAAAAGGGAATTGAGACGCTTCATGCCCTCTCAAAGCAAGCTGCAGGACGAATCACCATTATGCCTGGTGGCGGTGTAACCGAAGAGGTGCTACCCAAATTTGATAAGACACTTATCACCGAAGTACATACTAGTGCACGAGAAGAAGTTATTTCACCTTCTTCATCATGGCCAAGTTCAAATATTTTCGAAACGAATTGGCAAGAGACCACTTCTGATCGCGTTAAAGAATTTAAGAAATGAAAAAAATACTCCTCGTTCTCTTACTCCTTCCTTCATTCTTAGGTAATGCCCAAACCGTCGACAATCTTGTTTTTGAAGGTGCTGGTATTCGTGGCATTGCTTATTGCGGCGCTTTGATGCAATTGGATGAAATGGATTATCTGAAAAGTGTTCGTCGTGTTGGAGGGACATCATCTGGTGCAATTACATCTTGCCTGCTCAGCGTTGGATATACGCCGCAAGAAATTTATGAAATAATTGGAGAAACCAACTTCGGTAAATTCAATGATGGAGGCGGAATTTTCATCGGTGGAATTCATCGATTGAAAAAGAAACTAGGATATTATAAAGGAAAAAAATTCCTTCAATGGCTAGAAGAATTAGTTGAAGCAAAAACAGGAAGCAAAGACTTTACATTCGCTGAATTGCAAGCAAAAGCGACGTCAAATTACTCGAACAATCCATATAAAGAACTCGTCATTTCTGCAACAAGTCTCAATCATCAAGAACCCATTTTCTTCTCGTTCTATACTTACCCGAATATGCGTATCGTTGACGCAGTGCGGGCTTCCATGGCAGTGCCTTATTATTTCGAACCCATTATTATTGACGCAAATGGCAAGTCTGTTTCATTCAAAGAAATGAAACCAGAAGACCACATTTGTGTGGATGGTGGTTTCACAACCAACTTTCCAATCTACATTTTCGACTACTTACCTTATTGCAATGGAACAGATTTTCAAATAGAAAATGAACGCGCTTGCACAGCCTCAACTCTTGGATTGAGAATCGATAATATTGAACAGATAAATTCAGATCAAAAAGGCACTAGAGAATTAGTGGATGTTCCAATAGAAGATATCAAGGACTATTCGATCGCCTTCTATTATCTCATCAAAGAATCGATGAACAGATTCACACTCACCGAAGAAGACTGGGATCGAACCATATCTATTAGCGATTGCGAAATCGGTCCAAAAGTGAAGAAGCTAAGTCAAGCGGAAAAAGACGTTCTCATCAAAGCCGGCAGAGATGCGGTGGTGGAGTACCTTCGGTAGAGGGGTAGTGTGGTAGTGTGGTAGTGTGGTAGTGTGGTAGTTTGATAGTATGGTAGTGTGGTAGTGTGGTAGTGTGGTAGTAGGTAATAAGTAGTAGGTAATAGGTGCGGAGTATTGAGTACGAAGTACGTCACCGGTCACCGGTCACCGGTCACTAGTCACCAGTCACCAGTCTCCAGTCGTCAGTCACCGGTCGTCAGTCTCCAGCAGTCCGCTCAGCCTTGCGAGTTCAAACTGAAAGTAATGATCGTTTGTGGCCTCTCGGATATGCTCCTTTTCGGATTGTGTAAGATGCCAACTCAATGATATCCTTGTCTCCTTGGTTTGATGCAATTCTAAAGTGATATAATCAATCGGCGTATTAAAACCAGATCGCAAATACTCCAACATCTGATCGTTGTTATAATCCTGCGACTTCGTGACATTCCCGTAAACACTGCCAAGTGGCGCTGTGAATTTCGAGAACAATGAAGTTTCAGGATCACCCAAATCCATATATTTCGGTAAGTCTCTAATCTGAACCACAATAACTCCCGATGTATTTTCTTCAATCCATTGCTCAAAGGTGTGCAAGAATTCAGCGGTAGTTTTCATTCCAAAATTATCACGCAATCCTGCATCCATAATCTCCATTTCAGGAATGCTTGGTAGTGTCGTCATTGGAAAGATATAAGGGAATGTGGCATTCATTCGCAAAGCTGTGATCCATTGCAAATCATCTGCGCCATGATTTCTAAACATTCGGCTGAACTCTATATCCTCAGGTAAACCGCCTATGGTCTCTTTTGAAGTCATGTAAGACATCGGTTGAGCACTAATGAGCAATCGCCTTCCATCGTTGACTATCGTTGGAGTTAAGACCATCATAGGTATCAACGCTTTTCTCTCCGGCTCTCGATAATCCGCCAGACGCTTATTCATCATATCCCCCGTATTCAAATTGATCTGGCGCTCAAATGCAGTTGCTCTATCTTTTGTGTAGCGAAATCCATTGTATTCCTGCTTTTGAAATCTGAAAAACCAATCGTTGGTGGTCAATGACAATACAACAGGATTCAATAAGTCCTTCGCCAATTTTTCTGCATAAACTGTATCACGCATGTTGATGCCTTCAAGCTTATTTCTTAAAAGCAATTCTCTGAAATAAGCAGCACCAAACATTCCCCCTGAGGCACCGGTCATCATCACAGTATGAGACATCAACTTGCCGAATGTCGCGTTATCAGCAGCCATCAAGCTTCTCATTGTCCAAAAAGCAGAGCGAGAACCTCCCCCACTGCAATCAATAATAATTAGCTTTGGCTTGGCCTCACCCGTCTGCAATTTCCATGCATTCAGAATTTCAATTGTTGAGGCTTTATCCTTACTAATAGTATCCTTCGATGCAATCAAATCTTGCGGACGATAAGGAACTTTTTCTATTTCATAATTCAATCCGATGGCTCTGCTTTCTACTGAAATCCATTTCAAATCGGAATAGAAGTAATTCAACCCAATGAAAAGGGCTACCAAAATAGTTAGCGTCCAACCTTTAATCCAAGAGTGAAGTGCACTCAACAACATCAATAACATGGTGAAAAACAACATTGCACTTGCCGCTGCCGGTATGACGAAATACTCGATCTCTCGAAGGTTTCCTATTAATAAAAATGAAATAACGAGCACTATTTCAAAGCGCGCCGCATTGATATGATTTTGACTAAATACTTTTTCTAATATTTCTTTATCATAATGCTGACTATCCCTTGCCAATGACATTTTTAATGCAGAACTCATGTATGTCTCTACATGCCATTTGGCAAATCTCGAGCGCAATCGTGTCCACTTCAATTTAAAATGAATGGGAGAATCAACAGGAGAAGACTCTTCAACGAATCGCTTCTTCCCTTGGCCAAAAGCAGTTGCGTCTTTATTTGTAAAATGAAAATACACATATGAAAATCCTTGAAATAAAATAATCCCAAGAACGAATGACAAAATATTCATCGCCACCTTCGGTCCTGGAAAATACTCCTTCGTTATTTGGAAATGCGCACTGCTAATGGCGTAGCTCGCAATGAATACAGCTGGTAGAATAAAGTTATTAAGCGAGAACTTATGGAATGGTCTGCTCAATGTTGCTATAAAAGGAAAGCGATATCCGTGCATGATATAGCTGTACAAGTTGAAGGCAGTAATAAAGCCTCCCAAAGAAAATCCCACAATTCCAAATGCAATTAAACCGCTTCCACCGCGGTATTCAGGAACAAGAAATTGATATGGAACGCCAAACTTAGAAGCAAGAACCCCAGATGTAAAACCAAACAATAGCACCCATAAAAGAAGCACTAAGTGGCTTTTCTTAAAATGCAGTATCAAGAGTAAAAACGGAAAAAAATAGCGCCACCGCCTCCACGTACTGCGTGCATTGGGCTTCTTATTCATCTAGTGAATGTACAAATGAAATGCGATATAACAAAATGCGAAAAACACGTACCTTTGCTGCCGCTAGCCGTAAGCTTTAGGCTGTAAGCTATTGGTAGTAGGTAGTAGGTAGTTGGTCACTTGTCACTAGTCGTTGGTCACTGGTCACTGGTCACTAGTCGTTGTTGTTATGGCATTTGAGATAAAAAATAAAAAAGCGGAGTTTCAGTACTTCTTGCTCGATGAATTCGATGCAGGGATGGTACTTACCGGCACGGAGATCAAGAGTATCCGAGCGGGGAAGGCGAATATTGCAGAAGCGTATTGTAAAATTAAAAATGGTGAACTCATCATTATCAATATGAATATCTCAGCATACGCCAACGCTGGATATGCTCACCACAAAGAACGAGGAGAAAGAAAATTACTTCTTCATAAAACGGAAATAGCTAAAATCACACGGAAATTAAAGGACACCGGTGTCACCGTTGTTCCTGTCTCCGTCTATATCAGTGACAAAGGCTGGGCTAAAATGAAAATCGCCCTAGCAAAAGGTAAAAACCACCGCGACAAACGCGCCGACGTAAAAGAAAAAGACCTCAAACGCGAATCAGATCGGGGATTTGAGAGTTAACTCTAATGGACACAAGTGGAAACAAGTGGAAACGAATGAACACAAGTGGAAACAAGTGAACCCAAGTGGAAACGAGTGGACACAAGTGGACACAAGTGGAAACGAGTGAACACAAGTGGACACAAATGAACACAAGTGGAAACGAATGAACACAAGTGGACACAAATGAATACGAATGGAAACGAGTGAAGCCAATTGAATTTAACTCGAGTTCACTTGGGTGCATTTGAATTCACTTGGGTGCATTTAGATACATTTGGGTTCATTTGTTTCCACTCGGGTTCACTTGGGTGCATTTGAATTCACTCGGGTTCACTTGTGTGCATTTGGCTTCACTTGGTTCCGTTGGATCATATCGGTTCCGAAAAAGTCCTGCCGGTGAAATCATCAATGAGTTTGATATTGTTATCATTGAGCGTCTGGATTAGCTCCTCCATCACTTTACTTTTTACCTCATCAGTGTGATGCGGTTGCGTGAAATAACGAAGATGAACCAATAGATAGCCCGCGCCAATTTTACCTATCTCGACGCTCACTCCAAGCTCATCAATCACTTCATCCTTCTGATCCATCATAGTGATCAACAACACCCTTAACCCATTTAAATCTACGTTTGGACTGAGGTATAAATCGATACTCGTTCTGTAACTTCCCTTTCTGGTATGATTCACAATCGTATGATTTGAGACTTGGCCATTCGGCAGAATGACCGTTCGGTTTTCATTGGTAAGAAGAATAGTATTGAAAATCTGAATCTCACTTACTTTACCCACATGTCCTTCTGCTGTGATGGTATCCCCTACTTTGTACGGTTTAAAAAACAAGATCAAAACACCACCAGCGAAATTTGAAAGTGAACCTTGTAGAGCAAGACCAACGGCTAAACCAGCAGCTCCGAGCACAGCAACAAACGATGTCGTTTGAATACCCAACATGCCGGCAACTGTTACCAATAATAAAACTTTCAAAGTAACATTGACTAGACTTTTCACAAAGCTCTGAAGTGAAACTTCGAGATCGCGTTTCTTCATTGCGACACCCGCAAGCTTGGTCACCCAATTGGACAAATACAGTCCAACAATAAGAACTCCAATTGCTGATGCCAATGTGGGCAGGTAAGCTACAATTGCTTGAAAGAAACTTTCTGAGATCGAGAAAACATTACTGATTGCCATAAATAAAAATGCCGCTCCTTTTATGGAGCGGCATCAAAAATACTATGTAATTTTCTTAAGCGGCGTTTTGATTGATGACTTTGTACTTTTCATTGAAAGCCTCCCAGTCCCAGAGGAAATTGCGCAATACCTCATCAAGGTTTTTACAAAATATTGGATTAGGTGTTTTCATCGCACGGAAGTACTCGTCTTGACAATCTATTAGATCATATTTAAAGAACACCGCTTTGCTCATAGCATAAAGTGTATTCTTTGAAGGAGTATTCACGCGGCACATAAAACTTTGATACTCTCTCACCTTCACTGAAAGTTCAGTAGGAGTCATATCAAAAACAGGAGCCAATTTTTGAACGCAATGTTCAATAATTTCCTTATCCTGACCATCAGTGAAATGCTGTGGAATGTAATTGAAGTTTCCTGCGATAACAATCAACAAGAATCTTCCAATGTCATCTTTATTTACATTAGGAGGAAGAACAAACTCGGGGCTGTCATTAATAAAACCAGCTACTTCAGGGAAACCATTTTCAACAGTTTCGATGATCGTGTGGGTGAATATGTGGGCCGTTCTTTCGGTAGTAAGTTTCTTTCTTCCAAAAATCGTTAGCATGGTTGTCTTCGGTATTAGGTTTACGATTTCTGCCATTCAAAAGTAGACACCTCAATTAAAAATGAACGGCACGTCAATTCGTATATATCAACAGAGTTATTCACTATTTTTGCAACGAAAACATTCACCGCTTCATCGCTCTTTGAAAAATAAGGGAGGAAAGTCCGGG
>JBIIBU010000297.1:0-2836 GCA_044239235.1 Flavobacteriales bacterium | reverse complement strand
TCTATTTGTTTTTTATCTACCCAACCCTCATAATTGTCATGGTTTAACTTAACCATATACCATTTTTCGTTGGAGTCTAGTATCTCCATTGTTTCTCCAAAAAGCACTTGATTGACCATTTCGCTGCGGTCAGAGGGTTCTTTTCGCATTGGAATTACGGAAAGAGTGCAAATAGCTTGATTATTCATTTTTGGGTATTGAGTGTCAAATATCGGGATTTAATGAGAGGTTTCGGGTATGAATCACAGTTTCATTTCGACGAAAATCGATATTTGCTCTATGAATTTGTTAAATCTTTAGATGAAATTTGGAAATTCGTAGACGAATACACTATATTTGTCGATAGAAAACAACTATTCGTCTACATACCTCTAAATGAGGACTTACACTTACACTTTTTTTTAACAACCTAATCATTAACAATGAAACATTTTACGTTTCCATCGAAAGGATCTGCTCGAGTTGCCATTCTACAGGCGCCTCGTCAGATAGCGTTTTCTGGTTTGTTTAAGCGAGCTATGTTGCTTGGGGGGATTCTCCTTGGACTTCTAGCTGTTAATTCTGCTAATGCTCAGGCAACAGCAAGTCTTAACGAACAAGGGATTATTCAACTTCCAACGAATGAGCCTTTGAGTGCGACTTACAAATTCGACATTTCATCATTGCACTTCAGCAATGATCAGGAATTGATCGATTTTGTATCAGCAAAGGTGAGCCCCAACTTTCAGTTGCGCGCCCTTCCTTCTCAAGGCAAAGCTACTCTAATGTTGAAGCTTGCTGTTCAGCCTAGCTGGACTGTAGCTGATTGGAACGCTCATCTCGCTTCTGTATGTGCTGCCAACCCGGTAAGACAGAACTAACCCCAACCAAAACAAAACAGAAAATGAAAAATTTCTATAATTCAATTAAAATTGCTGTTCTTGCTTTGTGTTGCCTTTGGTCTATCCAAGGTTCTGCTCAATTGCAAGTTAACAATGCTGTAACTGCTACTGATCTGGCGAATCAAATCGTTGGTTCAGGTGTTACCGTTTCTAATGCACAAATTCTTGGTGCACCAAACGGTTTTGGTATTTTCACTGATGGAAATACTACAAATATTGGTCTTACCAATGGAGTGCTTCTTACAACTGGAAACACGTCTGAAGCAAGCGGAAACGCTAGTGGAAACGATGCTTCAACCAATGTAAGTAGTGTTTATCATGGTGATTCTGATTTGGCAGCTATCTCAGGCTGGAGCATTCAAGACGCCTCTGTATTGACTTTCGATTTCGTATCTCAAAGCAATCAAATCACGGTTCAATACGTTTTCAGTTCTGAAGAGTACAACGAATATGTGTGCTCTCAGTTCAATGACGTTTTTGGATTTTTCGTGAGTGGCCCAAACCCCCTAGGCGGAAGCTATGCTTCTCAAAACATTGCTCTAGTTCCTTCAACTAACCTGCCTGTTTCTATCAATACTATTAATAATGGTAGTGCTGGCAGTGAAGGTTCTGCTGAAAATTGTCAATCGCTTTTAAACTCGGCACATTACATTAATAATGCTGGTGGGACAACAATTGAGTACGATGGCTTTACTGTAGTTCTTACTGCGGTTGTAAACATCGTTCCAGGCGAAACGTACAATTTCAAATTTGCTATTGCAGACGTTTCTGACGGTCTATTGGATTCTGGTGTATTTATCAAAGGAAGCAGTTTCTCTGTTTTCTTGTGCCAAGCTGGTGCTTTGCAATTTGTAAGTCCTTTTAATGGTCTTGTATGTTCAAATGATGAAATCGCTGATGTTGTATCTGTATCAACTTCATCTATGGCTGATGGTGATACTTATGCATTCCTTCTTACTTCTTCTACCGGTGAAATTCTAGATATGAATTCTACTGGTACTTTTGATCTTTCTAGCTATGCTGATGGTCAATTCCTAATTTATGGTCTTTCTTATGATGGTATCGTTTCTGTACCTTCGGTAGGTGGCAATATTGCTGATCTTTCAGCAGCTAGCGACGAAGGTTGTTTCGAATTGACTTCACCACTTACAGTTGCTAAAACTGAGTGCACTGAAGCTCCTTCATTGGCTTGTCCATCATCTGTTTCTGTACAATGTCTTTCAGACGTGCCTGCTCCAGACGCTTCTTCAGTTATAGTTTATGCTGGACAATGCGGAACTGGTATTGCTGAGTGGGTGAGCGACGCTACAGAAGGCGGTGCTTGTTCAGGTGTTATTATTCGTACATATTCAGCTACAGATGATTGCGGTAACATTGGTTATTGCACTCAATCTATTAGCTATTTGGATACTGAGGCTCCATTCTTAGTTTCTGCTGAGGCGGAAGTTTCTATCGAATGTGGTCAAGAAGATATGATTCCTTCTATCACTGTAGGTGACTATTGTGATGATATGGTTGAACTATCTCATGAAGATATGAATATTGTTGAAGAAGGTTGCAACCGTTCTTTTGAGCGTGTTTATACTTTCACTGACAACTGTGGTAACACAGGTTCATTCACACAATATATTTCTGTTGGTGACAACACTGCTCCAGTTATTAACGGAGTGCAAGAAGTAATCAATGTTCAATGTATCGACGAACTTCCTGCAGTTGCAGAAGCTTTCGCTATAGACAACTGTGATGAAAATGTTGAAGTTCTTGTATTTGGTGCTGCAACTGGCAACACTACTTCTGAGTGCGTACTTTCTACTGCATTCGGTCCTGGTGCTGACTGGTCTTTCTGGACCCCAAGCCTTTTTGAAGCTGGTATCACTAGTTCTTCAAACTTCCACTTTGATTCTAACGGTGGTCGTTTTGATCAATTTGGTGACGGTTCTGCACACCTATATGGT
>JBIIBU010000123.1:0-5766 GCA_044239235.1 Flavobacteriales bacterium | reverse complement strand
GTGATGTCATTGATTTGCAAATCTTGAAGGTGGTAACCCCATTCCTCAAGGCTCAAGTCAATTTGTTCTTTCACATGCTCAACGATATCTCTTCTCAAAAGCAGAACATCAGCTTGCTTTCTTGTAGCTACAAAAGAGCGAATAGAACCTTCAATTGTTCTTATCAAAGCTTGCATCAAGTTCTTATCATCAACGAATTTGAAAGCCACTTTTTTAATAGTCTCTTCATTCGCATCGATAACAGAATAAAGAAGCATTGATTTAAAATAAACGTTTGCTTGGTCAACTGTCACAGCTTGGAATTCCATCTCTACTGAACGATTCTGAGTAGAAATTTTTTTGAAAACCACCTCAATAAAAGGAATGGTAAGATTCAAACCAGGAGGAAGCACCCTTCTGTATTTTCCGAAAATAGTAACAACCCCAATAGTTCCCTGTTGGATTGTTCTGAATGAACGGAGAAACAGAAATATTGCAAGTGCAATAAAAATGAAATTTCCGCCGCCGATTAGTTCTTTAAGCATTGTATTGATTTTAGTAGTAAATATTTCTTCTCACTTTCGCTACATATTTAGCGAGACGAATAACTTGCTTGGTATAACCAAACTCGTTGTCGTACCAAACATAAAGTACAACTCCCTTTCCATCCGCACTAACTATAGTAGCCTGCGAATCGAATACAGAGCAGCATTCATTTCCGATGATATCGCTTGACACCAGCTCTTCGCTGATGCTGTAATAAATTTGATTTACAAGATCACCTTCCAAAGCTTGCTTTCTTACGATTGCATTTACTTCTTCTTTGGTAGTTGGTTTGTTCACATAAGCATGGATAATAGCTAATGATCCATTTGGGGTCGGTACACGAACAGCATTGGCCGTTAGCTTGTTTGCCAATGAAGGAATCACTTTTGTAACTGCTTTACCTGCGCCTGTTTCAGTAATAACCATATTTACAGCAGCAGCTCTTCCACGACGGCTCTTCTTGTGCATATTGTCAAGAAGGTTTTGGTCATTTGTATAAGCGTGTACAGTTTCGATATGTCCTTTATCGAGATCCAATGCATCGTGAATCGTTTTCAAAATTGGGCATATTGCATTTGTAGTGCAACTAGCCGCAGAGAAAATTGTTTCACTTTCGATATCTAGATCACGGTGATTGATTCCGTAAACAATATTTGGAACTTCTTTTCCAGGAGCTGTCAATATCACTTTAGAAATACCTTTTGACTCTAGGTGTTTGCTAAGACCTGTGCGATCTGTTAGCACTCCTGTATTGTCTATCATTAAGGCATTCTCAATTCCATACTGCGTATAATCAACTGCAGCTGGATCTTTCGTAGCAATCATCAAAACGCGTTGACCATTTACGATCAGAGCTTTTCCATCATAATCAATATCAACAGTTCCTTTGAAGCGACCGTGAACAGAATCATTTTCGAAAAGTGCCGCTCTCTTTTTCAAAGAAAGCTCATCGTTCTCACGTGTTACAATCGCACGAAGACGAAGCTGTTGTCCTTTACCTGCCTGGCTCACAAGTTCGCGTGCAGCAAGACGACCGATACGACCGAAACCATGTAACACAACATCACGTGGTTCGATTTCATTTCCTTCTTCATTCATGAAATTGCTCAATTTATCATTGAGGAATTCACGGTGAGTCTTATAATGTTCGCGAGCGGTTAACCATTCGCTAGCTAGTTTTCCAATATCAATTTTAGCAGGAGCAAGGTCCATCGCTAAAAGTTCTTTTGCCAAATCTGCAGTATCAAAAACGCTGATAGGCTTGCCTACTACTTCAGCAGCATATTTGTGCAGACGTAGAATTTCGGTAATTCTGGTATCCACAAGGTGATTGCGGAACAATACCAATTCGATAGATTTTTCAAACAACAATTTCCCAACGCTGTTGGCTAGATCAACTGCTGCCTTTTCTTGATTTACATACACTTTCAGTTCATTGCTGTAAGTGTCGTTCGCAAGGTTGTTTTGTGACATGACTAATAATTTTGTTTTTTTAATTCAAGCTCGGGATTCATTGACCGCGCTTGGGCCGCAAAGGTAGTTCGCTAATTTAGAATTATCTTATAATATTCCATAAAAAAACCCCGCATTGCGGGGTTTAATTCTAATCTCTAAATTCAATATACATTAATGCAGTGCAAAGCCAAATACAGCCTTCGTTCCATTGGGATAAAGCCCTTCTAAAAGTACATTCCCTTTTTTGGTTTCAAGCTCTGTTTTCAATTGATCTGGAGAAGTAACACTCACACCGTCAATTTTTGTAATTATGAACCCTTTTTGTATTCCTACTGCCTTTAATTTACCGGGCACTAGAGCACCTACTTTTGCTCCACCTTTCAGGTTTAAAGCCTCGCGCTCTGCTAAAGTTGGCTCCACAAATTCAGCACCAAGGCTGCCTAAATCTACAGGTGCCGTTTCTTTAACCGTGAAATCTTCCAATTGAGCCTTACCCATTCTATTGCGCAATGTCACTGTTACATTCTGCATTTTTCCATCTCTCCAAACCGTCACTCCTACTTTGTCTCCAGGGCGATAACGCGCGATTTGTTCTTGGAGTTGAGGCATGTTTTTTACGTTACTCTCTGCCACTTTCAATATCACATCCCCTTCTTGAATGCCGCTTTCAGCAGCCGCTCCGCCTTCGGTTAATGAGTTTACATACACACCAGCTACTTCTTTCAAGCCCTTATCTTTCGCTTGCTCCTCAGTGACATCACTAATTTGAACGCCAATAAATGCACGTTGCGCGTGACCAAATTCAATAATATCTAGAGCGATTTTTCGCGCTATAGAAGTTGGAACAGCGAACGAATAACCAGCGTATGCGCCAGTACGGGAAGCTATCGCTGTATTTATTCCCACTAACTCTCCGCGTGCATTTACCAATGCACCTCCGCTATTACCTGGATTTACAGCTGCATCCGTTTGAATAAAGGATTCCACGGGGTAGACTTCCTCGGTAGTTCTTCTTTCTGCCAATAAATTAATATTCCTTGCCTTGGCACTTACGATACCAGCAGTAACGGTGCTTGTTAATTCAAATGGATTTCCAACTGCTAGCACCCACTGGCCAATTTTCACATCATCCGAATTCCCCCATGGAATAGCAGGAAGGTTTGATGCATCTACTTTAATTACAGCTATATCTGTTGATGGGTCGCGACCAACTATCGTCGCTTCATAATTTTTGTTGTTGTTCAATGTCACCATCAATTTATCAGCACCTTCTACTACGTGGTTATTCGTGATAATATAACCATCAGGTGAAATAATCACCCCAGAGCCAGACCCCATTTGTACTTGAGGTTCTTGCTGATACCCGAAGAAATCGGCCCAAGGGTTAAATACTTGTTGTGCTTTTGATTGTGTTTTGACGTGAACTACGCTATTTACAGTTCGTTCAGCCGCTGCTGTAAAATCAAGTGTAGCATCAGGCAATCCGGCATACCCTGCTGTCAATACAGGAGGATTTGACGCGTCATAAAATTCAGAGTTGAATTGTTTTTGGGCGAAAAAGGAATACGCCCCTAAGGAGAGGATACCGCCTAAAAAGGCAGCAACAAAAAGCATAAGATTCTTTTTCAACATAGCTTTATCATTTATTATTTTTCTTGTTGGACCCAAAATTAACGCAGCTTTTTTTCCAGATTGCGCGGCCATTTCTTAAGAAGTGTTAAGCATTGAGACCCCACTCTGAAAGTTTTTTTCGTTAAAGTCCAATACAAAAATAAAAGACTTGGCAAATCACAGTACGTTTGCACTATGAGAAAATTGCTTCCCGCATATTCCGTTTTGATTTTTACACTAATTACTTTTCTAGTAATTGGATGTAGCAAAGAAATTACAGTTGATTTGCCAGACGCTCAATCTCAAATTGTTGTGGAAGGTTCGATCGAACAAGGACAACCTCCCATAGTTCTTTTGACCTACTCTCAAGGGTACTTTGACCCCACGGATATAACATCTTTGGAATCCTATTTTGTAAGAGGCGCAAATGTTACTTTGAATAATGGCACCATCACTGAAACGCTAATAGAAATTTGTACTGACGACTTAACCGAAGAACAACAGGCACAAATCGCCGAACTATTAGGTATTTCTCCAGAGACTTTATCGACCTTTAATGTATGTGGCTATACATCTCTCAATCCAGCTATTTGGGGCGAGGAGGGAAAAGTCTACACGCTGCAAATCGTCAAAGACAATCACAATTTAAAATCGGTAACCAAAATCAATAACGTTGTTGAGTTGGATAGTCTATGGTTTAAAATCCCAAACGACAATCCAGAAGATAGCCTGGGTTTTATCTATGGAATTCTGACTGATCCGGATTCAACTGGTAATGCCTATCGCTGGTTTGCAAAGCGCATCAACCAATATCCAAGTTGGAGCCCAGACGACCTAGCTGGCACTCAAAAAGATCAAAGCTTCATAGCGCCCTTGGGCTCTGTATTCGACGATTCATTTTTCAATGGATTAAGCTTTGAATTCGCGTATTTCCGAGGCCGAACGGCTAACTCCATGAAATTTGATGATAATAATGCCGAGGCAGGATATTTCAAAAGAGGTGACACCATAGTAGTAAGGGGGTGTGTTATTGATCGCAAATCATTTAAGTATATCGATAGCTACGAAAATCAAATTTCCACTCAGGGTAGCCCATTCTCTGTTCCATTTAATTTAGAATCAAATGTTGAAGGAGGACTTGGCGCTTTCATTGGTTATGGAGCTGTCTACGACACCGTGATTTGCCAGTAATGTGATATCAGTCACTAATTAGTGCTATGTCCACTCAATTATCTTTGCATTATGTCAGATAAAAATTCTTCTCAGTTTCTTCCAATGCTGAAACTACAATGTCCGCATTGCAAAGAATCACACATGTTTGTCAACCCAAAAACTTATGCTCTATCACAATTGGGCACCATGAAAAAAACATGTGATGTGTGTCAGACTAACTTTCAACCAGAACCTGGTTTCTATTTCGGAGCAGCTTATGTGAGTTGGGGGCTTACCGTTGCCACTTGGGTAGCAGTTCTAGTCGCGCTTAAGGTTTTAAATGCTTTGGGTTGGATCGAATTTGGCTTTTTAACCCACCCCATAACCTTCTTGTTATCTGGAATTCTAGTTAGTGCATTGATCTTTCCTTACATGTACCGTCTATCTAGAGTAATGTGGGCTCATATGTTTATCAAATAAGCCTTTGTTTACATTGTCTTAAAGTTTGATATGCTGAGGTTTATTGGTTTCAAAGTACCTTTGTAAACAAGTATACTGCATCATGTCCTTCAGAGAGAAATTATTTCTCGCTTTATTAATGTTTTCCTCAGCGCCCGCCATATCGTTTGGGCAGTGCATTGTTATTAATGAAATTTTAATCAACGGACCAGGTGGATGCGATGGCGGCTGCTCGCCCAATTCTGAGGAATGGGTCGAATTGTACAACACGTGTAATCAAGCAATAGATATTAGTTGTTATGTGATGACCGACGGTGATTTCACTGTAACATTTCCTCCTGGTTCTTCTATAGGGGCAAACGGTTTTTTTACTATTGGAAGCAACAATTCTGGGGTGTCTTTAGATGTGAACTTGTCTTCATGCAATTGCACCTCGGGCAGTGGCATTGGCGTTTTCACGAATGGTGCAGAACAAATCATTGTTCTAGACGACAACGGCGCAATTGTAAATGCGGTGCAATGGGGTGGCGGTCAAGTGCCAATGAACATTACCTCTTCACTGAG
>JBIIBU010000266.1:0-3148 GCA_044239235.1 Flavobacteriales bacterium | reverse complement strand
AGACCCGAGAGCTATACTCGTCTAGTGGCCCAAGAATATGCGAAGATGCTGATGGATAGTGGAGTAGAGGTTAAAATGCTTTCTCTCGAAGACTTGCCCAACGATTTCATTGTTAGTGACTTGTACGGAAAACGCTCAGAAAGAATGGATGCCATTATAGGTGAGTTTATTAACAATGTTAATAAGTTCGTTTTCGTTGTTCCTGAATACAACGGGAGTTATCCTGGCATTGTGAAACTATTCCTAGATTCCATTCCCCCAAGAATGTGGACGTCCAAAAAAGCGAGTATAGTAGGTGTAAGCACTGGACAAGCAGGCAATTTGAGAGGGCAGGAACATCTAACTGGAGTATTGAATTATCTGAAGGTAAATGTTCATTATAATAAGCCAAGGTTCAGCTCAGTAGACCGACTGTTTTCAGAAGACAAGCAAAATATGAACGAAGAAGCGCGAAAGCGTTTATCGGAATCAATGCACCAACTCATCGAATTCTAATTGCAATCTCCTGTGTAGTCGTAGCAACCTTTCCAATCACCTGTTCCGAAATTCCCAAGAATATCCGAATTGATTCCATTCGGAATTCCTGATACTGCGCCAGGATTATTGGAAAGTCTAAAGTTGACTGCAGCCACATCACAAAAAGGTGGCCCCTGACCGTTGACTGTGTTGCTAAAATGAGTATCAGTATCAACGTTTAAATCTGTATCCAAAAGACATGTATTGAAGGAATACTCTAATGTCCCTTCGTTGACCACATCCACTACAAACTCGCTGAAGTCTGTTAAAAGTGAATTGTTCCCATACATTATACAATTCGTAAATGAGGAATTTATAATTGGTCGCACTTGGATGTTATCATTGATGTCTTCGTAATAATTATTGATGGCGAAAGCAGGAGCGGTTCTATTTCCATCTGTCCAATAATTGGCAAAAGTGCAATTGTCCATCGTGTATTTGCCGCCAATAGAGAAGTAAGCACAGCTCTGACCGCAATTGGCAACAAGTAGATTTTCTCCTTTGATGCTTCCGCCTTGACCAAATAGGCCAACTCCGGACATATTATAAATCTTAGTATTTCTTACTTCGAGAGAATAGTTACCTGAAGTGTAGGGAACACCTGTGGTATCAACTTGAATACCCATTCCTCCATTTTTCAGAATGGCATAATCTATTTCAGAATTAGTGCATTGAACCAACCATATTCCTCCGCGCGCCACGGACGCCACGGTAGGAGCTCCGCCTGATTCAACAAGAAATTCCAATTGAATACCCCATTGTCCCGGTAAATCAACATAATCAGACTCTAGTCTATCCCCATTAAAGATCACTTCATTGTTCAACTCTCCGTTAATGTCAAGTGTCCCTTTGTAAATGTAAAGTCCAGATTTATTGTGACAATAAACACGAGTACCCGCATTAATTGTCAATGAATTCCCTTCATCAACAGCCACAATTCCATATACAACGTGAGGTTTATCATTGTTCCAAATTTCGTTTGACTCAAGAATAAACAATTCTCCCAACCCACCATGAAAATAAGCATCTTGTCCCCATGCAGCAAGATTCACTATTTGTTGATTTCCATTTAGATTAAAAAGAATATTGTCTTCGATGATAAACGGCAGATTCGAATTGCCCGGATCTACAGTAACTTCCACGAAAATGTATATGCTATCATTTGGTAATATTTCTATATCTGTGTGCTGGTAGCCATCAGAGCCGTCCACATTGATTCGAAACTGCGATGAAGAACCACCTTCAAGACGAATTTCACTAATGCGAATAGACTTATCGTAGTTGTTGTAGACTTTTAAAGCTTGAGTAGTACTCCCGATTGTAGTAAAAACCGTATCGAAAAGAATAGTGTCTGTATTGAACTTAAGTTCCGCAGATGCAGATTCATTGAAACTTTCTTTTTTACACGAACTAAATAGCATGGATGCCACAATTAGCGTGGCTCCGAGGAGGATATATATAGAAATAGCTTTTTTCATAAGGTGAGGCAAAGATGCAGCGCAATACGATTATTTCATCAAAATATTGCAGTTCAAATTTTCCATGCATTCAAATAGTAAAATTATATTCCGAAAAACACCCTAGTTCATGCAACCATCCATGGGCTTCTATTGTCCAACCTTACGGACCTGATTTTCCTCGATTCTAAGTCGTTTACAATCGTTGAATTATCTTTGCCTAACGACCTGCTCGGAATGAGAACAAATCATACTAAACTTTTACTGACGATATTTACCTCGTTGGCTTCTTTCTTAGCGCCTAAACTGATTGATGCCCAGGACTGTAGCGCTAATGCTGGACCTGACGTTACTATTTGTCAGGGAGAGTCAGTGACTTTGGGAGGAAACCCAACTGCTATAGATTCAGACGACCCGTCGAATACAAACTACAATTGGAACAATGGTGCCGCAGATGTTGCCAATCCTGTTGTTAGCCCCAATAGCACAACCACTTATGAAGTTCAATTAGGTGGGGCTGGAACAGGTTGTGGTGGAGAAGACGATCAAATTACTGTTACAGTGCTTCCTGCTCCAAACGCTAATTTCACGGCGTCTCCCCAAAACCAATGTGCAACTACACCAATTACTTTTACAAATACTACATCAGGTTGTAATAACTGCACCTATGAATGGAACTTTGGAGATCCTACGAGTTCTTCAAATACATCAACGTTGACATCTCCAACCCATACCTTCAATGCTTATGGAAATGGAACTGAAACATATACTGTAACGCTCACAGTTACAGGGCAGAATGGGTGTGAGAATGTGGAAACACTTCAGGTTACCGTAAACGAAATTCCGAATATTGATCTTCAAGACCCAATTACTGGTTTTGCTCAATGTAGTGGTGACCCAAACTTCAATGTCACTGTATTTGACGGAACTGTGCCTGCTACAAATGCCAGCTATGCGATAAACTGGGGCGATGGTACTCCGGCTTGGACAGGCACAACAGCGCCGACTGGAGTTTCCCATAATTATACAATAATTGATGTATTCGACCTGGTCTATACTGTAACTGGTAACAACGGCTGTACTGCATCAGAGACAATTTTCGTGTCAAATATTACCAATCCTTCTATCGGAGCGGCAAATCCTGGCGGCACACAAGGCTGCGGTCCGTTAACCAT
>JBIIBU010000121.1:0-5866 GCA_044239235.1 Flavobacteriales bacterium | reverse complement strand
GAAGCTTGTGATACATTTTCCAAAAACCCCAAGTTGGACGCTTCTCAGCAATAGAGACCAAAGCCTCATGAACTTCTTGATCTCCATCTTTCTTCTTTGGATGATATCGATAGCTTGATGTACTAAATTGAAATGTTCTGCAGGCCTGACGGAAGCTGACTTTTTCAAATTTACTCATCGCATAATCGACGAGTTCTCTCTTTTCGTCAGGCCCTACAACTTTTTTTCAATTACATCTTTTAGAATACGGTTTTGAAGAGTTAGGTCAGCAACTATTCGTTTGAACTGTGCTAACTCACTTTCCATATCCTTTAGCTTTTTCAAGTCAGAAGCTTCCATACCAGAATACTTCCTTTGCCATTGATAGAATGTAGGTTGACTGATCCCGTGCTCTCGGCATAGATCAATTACTTTGACTCCCTTTTCATACTGAGCCAAAATGGAAACAATTTGTGTTTCAGTGAATTTGGACTTTCTCATAAGCTTTACGAATTTAGTAATTTAAATCGTAGCTATTTTTGGGGAAGGCTTCAGTAATCAATGGAAACAAAATTTCTATTCCATCGATAGACTATAAATTCCTCATAAAGGAAAATAGCGTTGTGAATTTGCAGCAAATAAACCTTGAAGATAACAGCCGTGTGTATTATGACGGGACCTACAAAATCATATCCGACGCAGGCGACAAAATCAAGATAGAATGCACTTTAAGCGATGGCCAAACATCTAATCCAACTTATGTGTTGGTCATTAACAAAAGCGATAAAAAAGGAAATTGTATAGGAAGTAACGAACCTGAGTTTTCCATTGAAAAAACAAAATAAACAGAATGAAAAACTACAAAAATATCATCATGATTGCTTTGCTAGTAATGGGCGTTGGCCTTTTCAGCTCATGCACAAATAACTCAAAAAAGAGTAACTCTTCGAATTCTGAAAGTACAAGCAAGAGTTCATCTTCTCAAAAAGAAGATAGAAAGGAGGAGGAAAGTACTGACGGAGTTTATACAGGTTCACAGAATATTAGTGGGCTGGAATTAGTGGCTAAACTCACAATTAGTGGCAAGAGATGGTCTGCGACATCACAATTCGGTTATGATAGTCCAGAATTCCAAAATGGAATCGTAGATGGCAAAGATCTATATGATGATTCTGGATCGATAAAGATTGGATATGTATCAGGGAGTTCAGCGAGCATAGACGGGTATCCTAGTATGAGGAAATGATGATTTGATTTTCTATATTTTCATTTATTAGCAAGCTTGCCTTACACTAAACGCCAGCATATGATTGATGAAAATATCGGAAATCCTAAAACAGTTGGAAATTATTTGATGATGTTAGAAGAAAACGGTTTTTTGACTTCCGTTAAAGTTGGAAAAGAAAAATTGTATTTAAACCAAAGGCTATTGAAAATATTAGAAGAGAAATAAACATGTTTCACGCGACAAAACAAACACCTGATTCATATATAAAGTGAATAGAAAAACAGCTTTTTATATTATTGTTTTATTAAGTGTCATCTCAGGCTCAATAAATGCTCAAAACATGAGGTTGAGCAACTATAATACTATCGGATGGTATAATTATTTTGGGACATTTAAAGTTTCTCAAAAGTTTGGTATCCATACAGAATATCAGTTTCGTAGAACTGAAATATTTACTGAATGGCAACAGAGTTTATTGCGTGTTGGAGTTAATTACCAACTTAACCCTAAAATACAATTTAGACTTGGTTATGCTTGGATAGAAACATTTTCTTACGGAGAAATTCCTATCAACGGAATGGGGAAAGATTTTACCGAACATCGTCTGTTTCAAATGGCAACCTTAACAGATAAAGTTTCTATTGTTGATTTGTCTCACCGCTTTATGCTTGAACAACGTTGGGTAGGGAGGTATTCAAATGCTAATTTCACAAATGAAGATGAATTTCCATTATTGAATAGATTTAGATATATGTTTCGTTTGCAAATACCATTGAAAGGCAAAGAAACTATTGACAAAACACCTTATATATCAATTTACGATGAAATATTTATTGGGTTCGGTGATAATGTGAATGAGAATATTTTTGACCAAAACCGAATAGGTATTTTATTAGGATATAGATTTAGTTCATTAGTAAGAATTGAGGCAGGTTATTTAAACCAGACGCTTCAACTTGGACGTGAGGTAAACAATAGAAATGTGTTCCAGCGCAACAATGGAATTATAGTAAATGTGAATTTTAATATCGATTTGACAACAAGGAAATAAAAACCGCCGCAGCCGCTTTCCACTAACACCAGAAACAATAGAACTAGCAATTATTGAACAAACCATAAGCACGTTTTGTTAATCTGAAAACCTCACGGAAAAAATGAAAGCATTTCTAATTCTCTTTTTCGGATTGTCAATAACAAGCTATACCGCAAATGAATCAACCTACGATTTTGGAAGTGGTCAAAATCAAGTCAATAATTGGGTAATGATTTCTGATAACGTCATGGGCGGTGTCTCAAAATCTAATCTCGAATACACAGAGAACTCATTGATTTTGACAGGTAACATTTCTTTAAAAAACTATGGCGGATTTGCCTCAGTGAAAACAACGTTTGGAAAATATGATATATCCCAATTCAAAGGAGTCAAGATAAAATTCAAATCCACAAATCAGAAGTTCGCCTTCACACTTGAGGACAAAAACAACTGGACTCTACCAAACTACAAAGGAGATTTTTATTCATCCAGCTCCAATACTTGGGAAGAGAAGACTATTTATTTCAAGGACTTTAAACAATACCAGATCGGTGAAGCTACTGGCAAGAAATTAGAAGATTCAGTTCTGAAAAACATTGTTAGAATGGGCATAATTACAAATGAGAAGAAAGAGGGGCCTTTCTCAATTGAGATTGATTACATCGAATTTGTGAAATAAAAAAGTGAAAGAAGTTTGTCTCTTCACTGTAATTTCACACAAACATAATAACGCGATAAAACACGTGGTGAAACTATTCGTCTCAAAATGGACGTATCTTGCGCTCCATGCCGGCGCCTATTCAAGTATCAGTGTTGATGACTGTTTTCAACACGAAATTGTTTTACATCAAAAGAGCAATCGATTCTTTGATGTCTCAAGACTTTCAAGCTTTCGAACTGATTATTATCGATGATGGCAGTCTAGGCGTTAATTGCGAGGCCTTGATGCACTATGTGGAGAAATATGAGGACAAGGTGACTTATATACGCCATAGCAACAGAGGACAAGGTGAATCGATTAACCGCTGGGTTTCGAGTAGTTCCGGAAAATTCATAACGATACTGGACAGCGACGATGAATACAAACCTAATCATTTGAGTTCTTGTCTTCGTGAAATTGTAAATTACGATTTGATCTGTTCCAACACAGAAACGATTGTAGACAGCGCCGATGACTATTATATTCCAGATAAAAACGATACCACTAAACTTATTCATCTCGACGAGGCCGTTTTGTTCGGCACCCTATTCGGTCGAAGAGAGGTATTCGAAAAACTCAATTTCCGCTCTGGATTCGCAGCTGATGCAGCATTTTATGAGCAGGCGAAATCACAATTTCGGGTGCAGAAAGTAAACCTTCGCACCTACGTGTACCACAGAAACATTCCCGGAAGTATTTGTGCGACAATCAAAAAGTCAAATTTGACTAACTCTTAAATAATGGCCTTCGACCTTCGACGCTTTCCGCCCAACGAGGATATTTTACTTGCATGTCATATTACGGGAGTGCACGATGTGAATAGGCGAATGACCTTAGAAAATGACAGCTATGATCTTGTGCGCGAGTGGGCTGAATCGGTAGCTGCCGCTCAACTAAAGGGAGTCATTTTTCATAACAATTTCACAAAGTCAACGTGCGATCAATTCGAAAATGAATTCATCTCATTCGTAGAAGTCTCTTACGATTCTCGATTCAATCCAAATGTTTTTCGATACTTCGTCTACAAAGACTTCTTGGAGCGGTATGTTGATCACTTCAAAGGTATTTTCATCACCGATGTCAATGATGTTGTTCTTATTCAAAATCCATTCATCCACCCGTATTTTCAAGAACATCCATCGTCACTTTTTTGCGGAGACGAACCAAAAAATCTCAATGACGAATGGATGCAAGCGCACTCAACTCATCTGCGCAACAACATCGCAGATTATTCCGAGTATGAAGAAAAATTTAAGGACGAGACGCTTTTAAACTGCGGGATCATTGGCGGCTCGGCACCGTTGATGATTGATTTCATTCAACAGTTGTGCTCAATACATGAGCAGTCCAACATGAATAACCTAACAGCTTTCACAGGCGATATGGGCGCGTTCAACTATTTGGTAAGAACTCAGTTCGACAAAAGGATTCGTCATGGAGCGCCAGTGAACACTGTCTTTAAGTGCTACGAAAGCGATCGCACAGATTGTTGGTTCAGGCATAAATAAAGATCACTCTTCGCACAAGTTAAGTTCATTTAGGATAGGGATATTCATTCTTAAACTGGAGTATTGGTATTTTTCAACCACTTGAAAGCAATTCTATTTCTTTTAAGAACATCAATAATATTTTCTTTGAACAGTTTTTTAATATTCTGATTATAGCTGACGTAATACTGTTGTTATTTTCATTTTTTCACACAGACGAATTTCATAAGGTTATTCGAAATTCAGGGTTTATAATCTCAACTATACTAATTCGAATTTCGTTTTCTGTTAGTGGGATAATCAATAATGTACTGATTGTCGCTGCTATTCTGTTCGGACTTTCAATACTTTTTTTACATAATAAATTTGAAAAGAAGTTTGCAGAAGAAGCTCAAGAAAGTAATGAAAATGGGGAAAGAGTAAAATAATGAAAATATAATTTTTTAAAAAATCATAGAAAAAATAGCCAAACATTATAATTCGATTAGGAAATAAACGATTAAAATAGTATATTGTCCAAAATTTAATTCTCGGTAGGTCATGAAAGACAACCATTACCTCAAGAAAGAGCTTTACGAGTTAGTAAAAGCAGATGACACTATCTTCGACTTTATACAAGAATCATCCTTAGATGGAATTTGGTATTGGGATTTGGTTAATCCCGAAGAGGAATGGATGAGTCCAAAATTTTGGTCTGTTTTAGGCTATGATTATAAAGATATGCCACACAAACCTTCTGCGTGGCAGGGAATCATAAATCCTGATGATTTCAAGCTAGCCAATGAACTCTTCATTAAACATTGCGAAACACCAGAAATACCATACGATCAAAACATCAGATACACTCATAAAAATGGATCTATAGTTTGGATAAGATGCCGAGGTTTGGCTATCAGAGACAAGGAAGGCAAACCCATCAGAATGTTGGGCTCTCATCAGAATATTACAGAATACAGAGAGAATGAGGAGAAATTAAATAAGACTGTTTCTTTATTAAATTACACTCAAAGAATTGCTGGCATAGGAAGTTGGGAGCTTGATATCAAAACTAATGAGGTATTCTGGACAGAAGAGCTATATAGTATGTATGGTTTCGATTCTTCACTTCCACCACCACCATACACCGAGCACATGAAGCTTTTTGCCCCTGAAAGTTGGGAGAAGCTGGCTTCTGCAATAAATCTCACCAAAGAAAAGGGAATCCCATATGAACTTGAACTTAATACAATCCGCATAGATGGCAGCCTAGGCTTCATGTGGGCACGTGGAGAGGCTGAATTTGATTCAAGCGGCGACATGACGCACATCAAAGGGGTAGCGCAGGATATCACAGAAAGAAAGCTTGCTGCTGAGAAATTGAGAATCAACGAAGAGAGATGGCAATTTGTTATCGAAGGAAGTGGCGATGGAATTTGGGATTGGAGGCCGCTAGAGAAAAA
>JBIIBU010000120.1:0-5868 GCA_044239235.1 Flavobacteriales bacterium | reverse complement strand
CTTTTGCTTGAAGAATATTGAACCACTGAAATAATTTACGGATATCGCTGTCGTAGACACGCTCTGCATCGTAGGTTGGTAAGAACTTTACGATTTCACCGCGCAATACTTGAGGCTCGCTTTTGTAATCTGCAGCTGGACCATTGTAATGCTCTTTCATTTTAGTGAAAACATCTTTCAATGGAACATCCTCTTCGATAGTGAAGATGCTAATGTCAGATAGAGAGCTAACGCGTTGGCTAGGGTGAATAGGGAGTCTTTTACCGTCAACAAGTGACTCGGCAATGATTACGCTCTTGCCACCTGCAACGAGTTTGAAAATTCCAGGTTTTCCTGAAACAGAAAGAATTTTTTCTAATTCAACTTTCATAATCTGAGTATAAAAAAAAATCCCGCGAATGGCGCGGGATTCTGTAGTGGGAGCAACAGGATTCGAACCTGTGACCCTCTGCTTGTAAGGCAGATGCTCTGAACCAGCTGAGCTATGCTCCCTACACTTGCTTTTCTGTAAAAGCGGGTGCAAAGATACTCTGTGTTTTTGGATTTGCAAATTTATTTTTGAAATCCTCTGAAATTGGGTCTCAACCGTTTTCTATTCGGTTGAGACCTAATTAGTTTTGATTAAAATTATTTTTTGAATGTTGAAGACACCGAAAGTTCCTTCGTCTCTTTGTTCAACAAATAGAATCCTTCTCCAGATTTATCACCAAGTTTTCCGGCAGTTACCATATTCACCAATAGAGGGCAAGGCGCATATTTCGGATTGCCAAATCCATCATGCATGACACGTAAAATTGCCAGGCAAACATCAAGTCCAATGAAATCGGCTAAACGCAACGGACCCATTGGATGTCCCATTCCCAATTTCATTACAGTGTCAATTTCTTCAACACCTGCCACACCTTCGTACAATGTATAAATAGCTTCGTTGATCATCGGCATTAGAATGCGATTGGCAACAAAACCGGGGTAGTCATTCACTTCAACAGGTACTTTTTCAAGCGATTTACTTAAATCAAAAACCAGTTTAGTAACTTCATCTGTAGTACTATATCCACGGATTACCTCCACAAGTTTCATTACTGGAACAGGATTCATAAAGTGCATTCCAATTACTTTGTCTGGACGCTTAGTTGCCGCTGCTATTCGAGTAATTGAAATAGATGAAGTATTGCTTGCAAGGATACAATTTGCAGGTGCAGCCTCATCTAAATCCTTGAAAATGCGAAGTTTCAAATCAATGTTTTCTGTCGCTGCCTCAACCACCAATTCGGCATTCGAAACACCTTGTTTCATATCTGTTACAGTAGATAGATTCGCCAATGTTTGCGCTTTGCCTTCTTCAGTTAGAATTCCTTTGGATACCTGACGGTCTAGGTTTTTAGTGATAGTGGCAACTGCTTTTTCAAGCGAAGCAGGATTGATATCTATTAAATTAACAGAGTAACCATGTTGAGCAAAAACGTGGGCAATACCATTCCCCATGGTTCCTGCTCCGATAACCGCAATATTTTTCATTGAAATATTTTTTTAGTGCGGCAAAAATAGGAGTTTCAACGTCCAAGTGGTTCGTTTTGAATAGCTCTTTTTGGGATTAATTAAAAGTGCCTTCCTTCGGGTATTCTTTTGAATAGACCTAGTTTCATTATATTCGCGATATACATCAAACGAACCCCGCTATTATGGCTGAATACAAAAGACTTTTTGATTTTGTGTATGAGCAATTGGAAGAATGTCCATTGGATAAAATGGTAACTTCTCGATTTGAAGGAGAATGGAAATCCTATTCAACACAAGAATTCGTTGATACAATGAATGTTGTATCACGCGGCTTATTGGAGTTAGGTATTGAAAAGGGCGACAAAATTGCACTAATTACCACGGGTAATAGGGCTGAATGGAATATCATGGATCACGCGATCCTTCAAATAGGTGCTATCGATGTGCCTATTTATCCAACCATGACTGAGGATGACTATACCTATATTATGAATCATGCTGAAGTGAAATTGTGTTTCATTTCAGATGAGGATATTTACAAAAAAATAAAATCGATACGCGATAAAGTTCCTACACTAAAGAGTGTTTATTCATTTGAAAGAGTGAGTGATTGCCCTAGTTGGCTCGATGTGAGAGATCTTGGCAAGAATTTGTCACATGATAAAGTTAAAGCTTTATCGGACTCTGTGAAGCCAGAGGACATGGCGACCATTATCTATACATCTGGAACAACAGGTTTGCCTAAAGGTGTAATGCTTAGTCACAACAATATTTCTTCTAACGCTTTAGATAGTAAAGAACGCTTGCCTTATTTGGAAGAGGGGCAATCTATCGCTTTGAGTTTCTTGCCTTGTTGTCACATTTATGAGCGTATGCTTCATTATTTGTACATTGATAATAGAGTTAGCATTTATCTCAGCGGACTTGATGCTGTTAAAGATGATTTATTTTATGTGAAACCACATGTGTTTAGCGCGGTGCCTCGATTGTTGGAGAAATTCTACGACGGGGTAATGGCGAAAGGAATGGCAAGCACCGGTATTAAAAAAACAATTTTTGCTTGGTCAGTGGGTGTGGCTTTGCAGTGGGATGTGAACCAAAGTTTCTTTTACAAGATTAAACTTGCGATAGCAAGAAAATTAGTTTTTAGTAAAGTGAAATTGGCCTTGGGTCTAGAAAATATTAAAGGTGTTCCAAGCGGCAGCGCAGCGCTGCAGGCTCGACTTGCTCGTTTTTTCTGTGGTGCAGGCATTGTAGTGAAAGAAGGATATGGTCTTACAGAAACATCCCCGGTAATTTCCGTGAATACCACACGCATTCCAAACATGTACCGTGTTGGAACTGTAGGAAAACCGATAAACCATGTTCAGGTAAAAATTGCAGAAGATGGTGAGATTTTGTGCAAAGGTCCTAATGTTATGATGGGCTATTACAAAGCTCCTGAGCTTACGGCGGAAGTATTGAAAGACGGTTGGTTCCACACAGGTGATATTGGAGAGTTCAGAGATGGATTTTTGGCAATCACGGATAGAAAGAAGGAGATATTTAAAACTTCAGGTGGAAAATATGTAGCTCCTCAAGTAATAGAAAATGTTCTTAAAGAATCATTATACATCGAGCAGTGCATGGTAGTAGGGGAGAATAAGAACTTCCCATCAGCTTTGATTGTCGCAGATTTAGTTGGTTTCAAACTTTGGGCCCAGCGTCATGGTGTGAAATTGGGTTCTGATGATGAAATTTTGAGATCAAAAGAATTAGAGAAAATGATCTTCGAAGAAATTGAAAAGCGCAATCCTAGATTTGGTAAATGGGAACAGATAAAAGCGTTTAGAATTCTTCCAAGACCATTCACGATAGAAGCTGGAGAGATTACGCCAACATTGAAATTGAAGAGAAAGAAAATTCTTGAAAACAATGCGGCTCTTCTAGCAGAAATTTATAAAGAAGATTAGGTCATTATTGGACACTCTAATCGACATTGATAAGCAATTAATGCTTTGGTTAAACACCGACGCCTTTCCCTTCTTGGATGGGCCGATGTGGTATTTTAGTTCGAAGTTTTTCTGGACGCCTATCTATGCTTTGATGCTTTACGCATTGTATAAAAAATATAGCATAAAATATTTTTTATGGATTGTTGTCATTATTGCGCTTTGTGTTTTAATCAATGATCAAACTGCATCCGGACTTTTTAAGAATTGGATTGCAAGATCGCGTCCAAGTCATGACCCCGAAATTTCTTCGCAATTGCACTTGGTGCTTGAACCGAATGGCAACTTATATAGAGGCGGTCGTTTTGGGTTTTACTCTTCGCATGCGGCAAATATGGCGGGTGTGGTAACGCTTTTTATTTTGATGATGAAGCCTATGCGTCGTCTTTTAAGTGCGCTGCTGATTCTTTGGGTTCTGCTAATTTCCTATTCTAGAATTTATCTAGGTGTCCACTTTCCATTTGATGTATTGATGGGACTTTTCATGGGCGTTGCCGGAGGACTACTTTGCTATTTTATTTGGAAGAAGTTAATGCAAAAACTTTATCCCAAAGAAGAAATTTTTAATAGTCGTCCTGCTTCTCTTTGAATCAAAGATTTCAATTCGTCTGAATGCTCGGTGCTTTTAAGTCCTCTCAGTAAAACACCTGTGTCCGTTGCTTCGCGTGAAGGTATGTCCATTGCTTCAAATGGTCCAAAGGCCTCAAAAACAATGGGGAAATGAGAATTGAAAATTGTCTGAATTTCTAAAGCTGACTCTAGCGCTTCTTTGAGATTGTTCGAATTTCGAGCGTTGAATATCGAAAGTTTTGTAGCAGAAATACAGCGTTCATAGTTTTCTAAAAAGGAGATCGCGTCTGTTTGAGATTCAAATTTTTCAAAGGTGGAATTGCTAGATTTTTCTTCGAGTCCTAGCGCGATCAAGGCTTCAGTGATTCGATTGCAATCTGAAACTCGTTTCTTTAATAGCAAGGGCACAGCTAGTTTTTGAAGTGATTCATTTTTTATTTGAAACAATTTCTCATCCACCGCATCGAAAATATCGGTGACCTGATTGTCATTTTCTATCTCTAAAAACTGAATGGCTTCTTGTTTGGTCATAGTTTGCTATTGATATCCAGATAATTTTTGATTTTTATGTGCGCACAAGCACGATAACTGAGGCTTAGGGGCAAATGTAGTTTTTTTAGCATTTCGGTATGAAAAATGCTTGACGAACGTGCCGTCAAAAATGGTAACTTTGTATTTCCTTAAAATAGCGGCATGAAGCAAATGAATTTACTAGGCCTTATACTTATATCAGCTATGTCTTTCGGTTCTTGTAGTGAACCGACGGCAACGGATAAACCAGCTACTGCAGTCGCGGCAGCTCCTGTATATACAAACGGGGTAACCGATGCCAATAAGGGCATGAAGACAGGACCTATCGAAGTGAAAGGAACTCTTGCTCCAAAGAATTTCAAAAAGATGTATCTGTATAACCTTTATGGAAAGACGGCTACAAAAATGGATTCTTGCACAATTACAGATGGTAATTGGAATTTTGGAACCAAGAAATATGAACAGGGCATTTATCAAATAGGTGTTGCTGATGCGAATGTGACAACAATCATTTTGAATCCGGCTGAACCTGTTGTTGAAATTGGTTTCCGAGTTGGGAAATTGGACGGAAGTATGTATGCCATTGCTTCTAAAGAAAATGAGGCTTGGGCCAAGTATATTCCTCAAGAGGTTGCTCTTTTGAAAGCCATTAAAGACGCCAAAGTTTCGGCGAATAAAGGTACCATGAAAGCGGAGTTTGAAAAGCAAGCTATTGCAAAAGAACTAGAGCTCTCAGAACTTCAGGCAAAAATGATTGGTGAATACCCAAATACACATTTCGCAAAATTACTGACTTGGAAACAAGAGCCAGAAAGAACGGACATGGCGAAATATTGGGACAATATAGATTTTACAGATCGAAGTCTTTTGCATGGAATTGTGATGAGCGATCGTATTCAAAATTTTATGCGCTCATTTTCAAAGGGACAGGAATCTGGCTTTATTAATTGTGTGGCTGCTGTGGCTGAAAAAGGCAAGGCAGATGACGTTGTGCTCGAGTTTGTATTGAATCAAATGTTGGTAGGATTCTACGAAAGTGGAATGGAAAATATCTGCACTTTTATTATAGATAATTATGTGAACGGTGATTCATGCGGTGATGCAGACTTAAGCAACATTATCAAAAGTACAGCTGAGAGTATTCAAAAGTTGAGTGTAGGCAATACACCTCCGAATATTCAAATGAGTGCCTTGGATAATTCACAAGTTGATCTATACAAATTAGCAGCAAAGAATAAATACACCTTGGTCATGTTCTGGAGCAGCTGGTGTGAAC
>JBIIBU010000032.1:0-13035 GCA_044239235.1 Flavobacteriales bacterium | reverse complement strand
TAAAAAAATCAATCTAAATGATATAAAAATCAGCTCGATTATTGGTGACAAAAAAATCTATAGCATCTTACCTGCTAACGGCTACTTATACTTGGCAACAGGTATTGGTGTAGTAGTAGTCGATCCGGCGCGTCTCGAAGTAAAGGAAACCTACTTCCTCGGAGAAGGTGGATCGCAAACCAAAATCAACGACATCGAATTCGCCAACGACACTCTTTATGCGGCTATATCAACTGGTATACTTAAAGCTAGCTCTAACGAACCTTTCTTAGCGAATTACGCCAATTGGGAATTTGAACAAAATATTCCTTCAGCTCCTCTTGGAGTTTTAGACATCGAGTTTTTCTTCAATAACATGTTTATCAATGTAATCGGAGAAAATACAGACGTTATCTGGAGAAGACAACCAAACAGTTCAACCTGGGAAGTTTTTGCTCAATATGAAAACATGAAATACAATGAGGTTTGGTCAAATGAAGAATGGATTTGTCTTGCCGGTAGCGGAGCTTACCAAGTCTATCACTTTGAATTAAATCAAAACCTCAATGGAGTTGGACACGCAGGTGTCGGCGTAAATGCCAACGCAGTTATAATGGATAATTACGGCGGATGTTGGACTGCCGACAACAACGATGGACTGCTTTGGAAAAATTATTCAGGCGCTGAAGCCATCATAAAGCCTCAAGGACCTGAGTATGCAGAGGCTCGAAAAATCAGTGCATATAATGATAACATTTGGATAGCTCATGGTGGCATTACACCATACTGGGGAAATCAATGGAATGATCGTTCTATTTCAAGTTTTGTCAATGAATATTGGAAAGAGATCCCTAATGTGGAAGGAATAAATTCAATTAGCAGAGTTCGCGACTATATGGACGTTGCCATTGATCCAGTTGATAATAATCACGTTTACCTAGGTTCTTGGGAAGAAGGACTAATCGAAATTCAAAACAACGAAATTGTCGGTATTTATAACAATACAAATAGCCCACTTCAACTTGCAGGCTTCGAATGGTCTCCATCTTGGCTTGGTGTTGCTGGTGTAAATTTCGATTCCTATGGCGTGTTATGGTATTCCAATAGTCATACCGACAAGGCCATTCAAGCGCGCGACCGAACGGGTTCTTTCTATTCATATGACTTTTCACCAACTATTGGTACGAATGATAAAATAGGAGAAATTCTGCCATCACAATCCGGATTTATATGGGCCGTAGTTGAAGGTCGCGGACTTCTTGCATTCAATCCAAATGCTACTCTCGACATTGCTTCAGATGATAATTTCAAACTGCTTACAGAAGCAGAAGGCAATGGAAAGTTGCCCAATAAAGATGTTTTCTGTATCAAAGAAGATCTCGATGGAGAAATCTGGGTAGGAACACTACAAGGACTTTCTATTTTTTACAATCAAGAAGCTGTTTTTAGTGAAGATCAATTCGATTCTGAACCTATCCTAATTGAACAAGATGGCAACGTGCAAGAATTGCTCGGCACAGAGGCAATAACTGCAATCGAGGTAGATGGAGGAAACCGCAAGTGGATTGGCACACAAAACAGCGGTGTATTCCTTTTCAGCGACGATGGTCTTCAACAGATTTATCATTTCACCGAAGAAAATAGCCCTCTTTTGGCAAACAATATTATTGATATAGCCATCAACCAACGCAATGGTGAAGTCTATTTCATAACGGAAAGAGGAATCGTTTCTTTCTTCTCTACTGCTACTAATTTTGAAGCCGAAATAACGAGCGTTCGCACCTTCCCAAATCCCGTTCGCGAGGACTATACAGGAAATATCACGGTAGATGGACTTGCTTATGATACTGTTGTAAAAATCACAGACATTCAAGGCAATGTGGTCTTCGAAACAACCAGCGAAGGTGGTCGTGCTGTATGGGATGGCAAAACCCTTTTAGGAGAAAGGCCTGCAACTGGGGTATATCTCATCTATGTTTCAACTCCTCTTGGAGAAACAGACAACGTTGGGAAGATTGCATTCATCAAATAAGTAACTTCGCTCCGTTATGACATACGGAGAAATTTTAGAATACCTATATGCACAGTTACCAATGTTTCACCGCATTGGTCCAGCTGCCTACAAGCCAGACCTGTCCAACACAATTGCGCTCTGCAATCTGATTGGAAACCCTCAAGAAAAGTTGAAATGCGTTCACGTTGCTGGGACCAACGGAAAAGGTTCAACATCGCATCTGATAGCTTCAGCATTGCAAGAAGCAGGATATAAAACTGGACTTTGTACTTCTCCGCATCTAAAAGATTTTCGAGAAAGGATTCGTGTGAATGGAAATATGATTCCTGAATCAGATGTAGTAGACTTTGTGAAGCAATACAAAGATCAATGGGAAGTCATTCAACCATCTTTTTTTGAAATGACTATAGCACTTTCCTTTTGGTTTTTTGAAAAAGAAAAAATAGATATCGCTGTAATAGAAACCGGACTGGGCGGGCGTTTGGACTCTACCAATATTATTCTTCCAGAAGTAAGTGTGATTACGAATATTGGATTTGACCACATGAATTTATTAGGCGAAACAATAGAAAAAATAGCTGCTGAGAAAGCTGGGATTATCAAAGAAAGCACACCAGTAGTTTTAGGCGAAATGAAACCGAATGCTCGTTCGGTTATGGAAAAATTCGCTGCAGATAAGCATTCAAAAATCACTGATGCATCATTGAATTCTGGTGACGCTCCTGCCACATCATTAAAAGGATATTATCAGGAAGAAAATAGAAGAACAGCGTATCAAACTTTGCGTGTTCTTCAAAATTTAGATTGGAAAATATCGAACGAAAACATAGCTAACGGTTTTATAAAAGTCTCTGAAAACACTGGACTGATGGGCCGTTGGCAGATATTATCAGAATCACCACTCACTGTCGCTGATGTTGCACACAACGAAGATGGAGTGCGTGTTTTAATGAATCAAGTAACTGATTGCAAATACAAACAACTTCATTTTGTAATAGGAATGGTGGCTGACAAAGACATCACCAAAGTTCTTTCGATGCTGCCCAAAGATGCGCAATACTATTTCTGCAAAGCAAATATTCCGAGAGGATTAGATGCAAAAGAATTGGCAGCTTTTGGATATGAAATGGGTCTAAAAGGAAATACGTATAGTTCGGTAGCACATGCATTCACAGCGGCCAAAAACACCGCAGACAAAGACGACATGATCCTAATCGGCGGAAGTGTGTTTACCGTGGCGGAAGCCATCTAGGCTATAAGCTCTAAGCTGTAGGCAATTGGTGGTAAGTAGTAGGTTGCAGGTATTTGCTTAAATCTTATAGCTTAAAGCCTATAGCCTAAAGCTTACTTCAACTTGAAATTGATTGTGATTTTTCCGGACTTGTTTCCTCCTCCATTGGGATCTGAGGCAAACTTAGCTGACTTAGCCGCCTTTATAGCGAGTCGATTTAACTCCGCTTTACTTGAACCGCCGTTGTATTTAGAATTAGCAACATCCACAGAAGCGTCAATTACTTTTCCGCTCTTATCGACGATCACATTTACGAGAATGCTTCCTTCAACTGTTACAGTTTCATCCAATACTGGTTTTGCCTTCATTTCTCTGAAGAACGAATACTCATAACCACTTCCACCGCTGCCTGCGCCACCGTTTCCGCCTGCGCCGCCGAGAACACCTTTACCTGTAATCAATCCGTTGGGATTTCCTGGTGTTTTTGTAGGATCATCCCCAGGGCCTTTTGGAGGATTATTGTTTTCGTTAAGCTTATCGAATAGCGGATTAGGCTTCGTGTTGTTATTATTCTGATTTTGACTATTGTTCTGATTCGGGTTAGGATTCGGATTTGGATTAACTGTCGAATTCGGATTTGACTTGGGAGTAGAAACCGCAGACTCGGTTTGGGTTTCTACCTGTTGCTCTTCCGTTTGTGCAGACGAATTAGGCGCAGCTTGTGTAGCCGCCTGATCTGACTCTCCACCACCCGCTTCATAATCACCTAGAGAGGCGATTTCCAAGCCCATATACTGAGTGCCATCACCCTCTCCACCGCCACTGCAGTCGCGCATCATAAAAATAAGAATCAGCGCAAAAAGACCATGAAATACTATTGTACCAATGGTCGAAAAACTTCTCTCAGTAGTGGTCGTATTTTCCATTATTCCTCTTTTTTAGTTCTGGTTGCAATCACAGGATTACAGTTCAGTACCTTCAAGGTTGAAAAAAGTTCAATGGTTTCTCCAGTTGGAACATCTCTGTCCACATTTAGGATTACCGTTCTTTTATCATCAGGCTTACCAGCCATAAGTGCTGTTAGCTTGTCTTTAATTTCTTCTTTAGTAACAACCTCGCTATTTACACTAAAAACCAAATCTTTCGTAATGGTAACAGACGCTGCACCTGCGATTGATTCACCTGTAGTTGTTTTTGGCAGGTTCACCATTTCCCCATTCACTGCCATAGTAGACATGACGATGAAGAATATTAGAAGCAAGAACACCAAGTCGGAAATCGACGACATGTTTGCTTCTGCAGAAACTTTATTTCTTCTTCCAAAATCCATGGTATACCTCCTTAGTTAGTAGGTTGCTCAAGGATGTCGATGAATTCAACGGCGCGAGCTTCCATTTTGTGAATCACTTTACCGATGCGACCTACAAGCGTATTGTAAGAAACGAAAGCAATGATACCCACAATCAAACCGACAACTGTCGTAATCATTGCAAGCATCATATCACCACCCATCGCACCCAAGTCAGGACCGTTTACTTTGATGGAGTTAAATACCCCGACCATACCGATTACTGTTCCCAAGAATCCAAGCATCGGTGCAGCACCTGCGCTTGTTGCGAGGAAAGAAACGTTGCGCTCCAAATTGTAAATCTCAAGTTTACCTACGTTCTCAATAGCCGCTTTAATATCACTCATGTCTTTACCAATACGCATAATACCCTTTTCAATCATGCGTGCAACCGGAGTATGTGTGGTAGCGCATAGGTTTCGAGCGCTATCTAATTTTCCTTGGTTTATGTATTCTTTAATTTTCTCCATAAAGTTGCCTTCTTCTTTCAAAGCTTTATTTATCGCCATAGTGCGTTCGAAGAAAATGTAAACAGAAATAATGCTCAAAATTATTTGAGGAATGTAGATATAAGATCCTTTTATAAATTCGTCCAAGAAGTTGATTTCTGACGATGCTGCTGCCGCAATTGGTGTATTCACCGCGTCACTTACCGCGCCGCCGCCAACTGTAAGTCCGTCTTGTAGAAAAAATAGAATATCCATGGTTTGATTCAATTTTGCTGGTTTAAACTGTTTTCTTGCGACAAACAAAGGGTTCGTCGAGTGAACGTTCAAAAAGAATCGAAATTGTCATTGGTTTGAAAGGGGTTTCAGAATTTAATCCATAGTGGAAAGTGGAAAACCCTAACCTCTTAAAAATAATTCCGTTAAACCGAGAACAACGACGCGAGGAGTGCATATACATTTGTACCCTCGGAATTATTCGATACCACTTATGAGTTCACATATGAAAAAGCTGAGTGCGGCCGGTATAATGGTCTCCCTCGGTATAGTGTTTGGCGACATTGGAACATCCCCTCTTTATGTTCTTAAAGCCATAGTAGGCACGCGCGAAATCAGCGAACAGCTGGTATTAGGAGGTATCTCTTGCGTTTTCTGGACTCTAACCATCCAAACCACCATGAAGTATATCCTGCTCACTTTGCAGGCTGACAACAACGGTGAGGGTGGAATTTTCTCACTCTATGCTCTCGTTCGACGTAGAGGAAAATGGCTTTACATTCCGGCTATCATTGGTGCGGGAACACTTTTAGGCGACGGTATCATTACTCCGCCCATCTCCGTGGCATCTGCTATCGAAGGTCTCGAGAAAATACATCACGGGCTGCCTGTTGAAGCCATCGTAATTACGATCATCACCATTTTATTCATATTCCAAAGATTCGGAACCAAAGTAGTTGGCGCCACTTTCGGACCAATTATGTTCATCTGGTTTGCGATGCTCGCTATTCTTGGGATTTCTCAAATCTCACATTATCCCGACATTCTAAAAGCATTAAGCCCTCATTACGCTTATGACTTATTGGTAAAATATCCTAGTGGATTCTGGCTTCTCGGAGCTGTATTTCTTTGCACTACGGGTGCAGAAGCGCTCTACTCGGACCTTGGACACTGCGGTAGAAAAAACATCCAAGCAAGTTGGATATTTGTAAAACTTGCTTTAATTCTCAATTATTGCGGACAAGGTGCATGGCTATTACACAGCGGTCATACAAGTCTTGGTGAAATGAACCCATTCTTCGAAATCATGCCTCGTTGGTTCCTGGTTTCGGGAATTGCAATCGCCACGGGTGCCGCTATCATCGCTTCTCAAGCATTGATATCAGGTTCGTTTACCCTTATTTCAGAAGCAGTCAGTCTTAACTTCTGGCCTCGAATTACGATTAAATACCCAACAGATATTCGTGGTCAAATCTATATCCCAAGTATCAACTGGATTCTATGGGCTGGTTGCGTCGCAGTAATGCTATACTTCAAAGAATCATCTAAAATGGAGGCTGCATACGGTCTATTCATTACTGTTACAATGTTGATGACCACCATACTGATTTCTCGCTATTTGATTTGGATTAAAAAATGGAACTCAATAGCTGTCTATACCCTTATCGGTATTTTCTTGGCAGTAGAACTTTCCTTTTTAATTGCCAACCTTTCTAAGCTTTCTCAGATGTGGTTGTTCTTGGCGATTGGATTCGCCGCAATCTTCGTAATGTACGTTTGGTATAAGTCTAGAAAGATCAACAACAAAATGCTAAACTTTGTAAAGCTCTCTGATCATATTGACGTTCTCAAAGACTTAAGCGCGGATACTTCTGTTCCTAAGTTCGCGACGCATGCGATCTATTTGACTAAAGCAGATCTTCAAACTGAAGTAGAGCAAAAAATCATTTACTCGATTTTCAGTCACACACCCAAACGTGCAGATATCTACTGGTTTGTTCACATCGAACGAATGGACGATCCATACCACATGGAATACAGTGTGCGTGAACTTGAAAACGACAAGGTTATTCGTGTCGAATTCAAACTTGGATTCCGTGTGCAACCGCGTATAAGCATGCTTTTCAGAAAAGTAGTTGATGAGATGGTAGCTAACAACGAGCTTGATATTGAAAGCCGTTATCCTTCATTGAAAAAATACAATCTCGCTGCAGATTTCAAATTCATTATCCTAGAGAAATTCTTGAGTTATGAAAACGAATTCTCATTTAGAGAAGGTTGGATTCTGAATGTGTATTTCGCTATCAAACAGATCGCACAGGCTAATGAAAAAGCCTTTGGATTGGACCCTAGCGAAACGCACGTGGAAATGATTCCAATGATTATCCATCCTGTTTCAGAAATAAAACTTTGTCGTGTTGAAAATAAACACTCTGAAAAAAAGGAAGAATAATTAATTGAGTTAATGCATCAACATCATTTCGATGATGTAAACAACAGCGCCTCCGAAATAGCCGAGAAGCGCCCAAGGTGCAATGTTTTTCAGATACCACATAAAGCTAATCTTCTCAAGTCCCATTACTGCAACGCCAGCGGCTGATCCTATTATTAGTATGCTACCACCTGTGCCAGCAGTGTATGCCAAGAAATGCCAGAAAGGACCGTCTTGAACAAACATGTCAAGCCATGGATCTCCAGTTAAAGCCGGAGTGACATCATACATATTCATACTTGCTGCAACTAAAGGAACGTTGTCAATGACTGCTGACAACAATCCGATTGCGATATTGATAGCATACATATTTCCCAAAGAATCTTTCAGTCCAACTGCCAATGTGCGCAAATGGCCAACCTCTTGGAGTGCAGATACTGCGAGAAGAATTCCCAAGAAGAACAATACGGAAGGCATATCGATTTTACGAAGTGCGTGCAAAGCGCTGTACTTCTTTTTTTCCTCATCCAATTTTTTTCCATGCATAAGCTCTGTTGCAAGCCACACAACACCCAAGCTAAACATGATTCCCATGAATGGAGGCAGGTGCGTGATGCTTTTAAAAACAGGGACAAACAACAAACCTCCGACACCCAAAATAAAAGCAAGCGAACGCTGGCGTTGATTTACGCCGTCACCACTTTTTTCTGATTCTTTTGGTCGTTCAATATTGCCTTTCAAAACGAAAGAAAGAACAGTTAATGGCAAAACAAGATTGATCAAACTACACAAGAATATTTCCTTAATAATACTACCACTAGTAATTTGTTTTCCAATCCAAAGCATAGTAGTTGTTACGTCGCCGATTGGAGACCAAGCACCACCCGAATTTGCCGCAATTATTATTATACCTCCAAAAAACCAACGCGTCTTTTGATCAGCAATTAATTTTCGAGTCAAGCTAATCATTACAATAGCAGTAGTTAAATTATCCAATGCTGCTGACATAAAGAAAGTAAGTATCGCCAATATCCACATCAACTTGACCTTATTTCTTGAGCTAATTCTATCCGTAATTACTTTGAAGCCTTCATGCGCATCTACAATTTCTACAATCGTCATCGCGCCCATTAAAAACAATAGAATTCCTGCTATTTCTTGTAAGTGATGAAGTAAACGATGATCAAAAAACTCTGCCATCGTTAAATCAGTCCCTTCAGTAACTTTCAAAAAACTCTTTAATTGATCGAAATAACCGAGCAAATGATCGGGAACAGCGTGCGCACCAACAACAAGGATAGACCAGCATAAAACACCCGTTAATAGGGCTGAAGCAGCTTTGTCAATCTTAATTGAATGTTCTGTTGCAATAGCAATGTAGCCGATTATGAATACGGCGAGAATAGCAATTTCCATGATGAAGGGTTTAGGACGGCTTGCCCGTCTTGAGGTACATTTTTATATCGTGTCGAGAACCGATTTGCATCACATCAACCAAATCCTGAACAGATAATGTTCTATCAATATTGATTGCACAAGTCGCCTCTGGATCTGTCTTGTGTATAGCTTCAAGTCGAATCTCGAGTTGCTCTAACGTGATGGTCTCCCCATCGAGATAATACGCTTTATTCGCATCAACCGTCAACTGCACATTTTTCTTGACTTCCTTTTCTTGATTGTCCGCTGCTTCTGGAAGCAAAACTTTAATCACATTGGGATTGGCCATCGTCGAAATAATCAAGAAAAAAAGCAAAAGAAAAAACATGATATCGTTGAGTGAGTGTGTACTCACTTCAGCACCTGATTTTCTTCTTCTGTTAATTTTCATTATCGATTATTTTTTCTTGGTCAATGCCATTCTCAATGCCAAAGCCTGTTCCTGCAATTTACCGACGTATCCGTCGATTGAATTTTGAAGCAAATGATATGCTGAAAAAGCGATAATACCAACTACAAGACCTGCTGCAGAAGAAACCATCTTTTGATAAAGTCCTTCTGAAATAACACCAATGCTGATGTCCTTAGAAACAGAAATGCTAAAGAAAATATTGATTACCCCGATGATTGTTCCGATAAACCCGAGCAATGGTGCAAGACCGGCAATCATTGATAAATAAGTCAACCCTTTTTCCAGTCTTCCTACTTCAATGTTGGCGGCATCTTCCATTAATTTATCAATCTCAGCTGGATTAGAAGAATCGCCCATCGCAGCGTACGTAAACACACGACCCCAACTGTTTTTTTCAGAAGCGCAAAGATCTTGAGCCTCTGCAGATTTGCCTGAAGAAATCAATGTTGCCAATTTTTGCAATTTCGCATCGCTTGACTTCATGTTTTTTCCAAAAAACAAAAGACGCTCCATAATAACGATGAGCGCTAACATTGATAGCACAAGCAAAACCGCCATAACGATTCCGCCTTTCATCAATAATGCAATCACGTCTATGGATGGAGCAATTGGATCGGTTTGTAATAGTATCATAATAGTTATCTATCTGCTCAATTGATTAAACAAGCTTTTTCAAAGCAATTTCAAAAGCCGTTTTCGCAATTTCGTTTGTTTCTTTTCTATTGGCATGTACATTCTGCAACGCTTTCAATATGGTTTCAGACGTATCTTCAAATATTCCTTTATCACTCAAATCTACATCACCATTGCTCATCAAATACGCAAATACGCGAGCCATTCCACAGTTCGCTATAAAGTCTGGAATTAAGCTAATCTGCGCATCTACTTTCTCCGCGATTGGTCCGTAGAATATTTGTGCATCTGCAAAAGGAACGTTCGCACCGCAAGCTACCACTTTAACTCCCGCATTAATCATTCTTTCTACTTGATCCAGCGTCACGAGTCTTGACGCTGCGCAAGGCAAGAATACATCTGCCTCGAGATCCCAAACTTTAGAATTTATCTCGTCGAATGAAATCAACTTATCCGACACCAAAGTATTGCCCTCACGATTTATAAAGAGCGATTTCACCTCCTCAAAGGGAATTCCTTCAGGCTGAATGATTCCGCCCACTCTATCAATGATCCCCACAATCTTCGCACCCTCTTGGCTCATGTAATACGCTGCAGCAGCGCCCACATTGCCCCATCCTTGCACAATTACCTTTTTATCTTTCATCCCACCACCCCACAAATTGTAGTAGTGACGAACACTTTCTGCCACACCAAAACCAGTAATCATATCGGCTACTTTGTATTTCATAGCCACACTTGGAGAGTATTTTTGATCTTCCAAAACTTTCACTACACCCAAACGTAAGTTGCCAATGCGCTTTACTTTTTGGGCTTCTGTTGGATGAAAGTGTCCTGTAAATACACCCTCCTGTGGGTGCCAAACACCACACTCTTCAGTGATTGGAATAACCTCATGGATTTCATCCACGTTCAGATCACCGCCAGTGCCATAATAGTTCTTCAACAATGGAGCTACAGCAGCATACCATCTTTCAAGAACTTCACGCTTACGCGGGTCACGTGGATCAAAATTAATTCCACTTTTTGCACCACCTATTTGAGGTCCACTAACAGTGAACTTAATTTCCATTGTTTTTGCCAATGACTCTACCTCTCTCTTATCTAGACCAACACGCATGCGAGTTCCACCACCTGCAGCACCTCCGCGTAATGAGTTAATTACAACCCAACCCTCAGCATCTGTCTGTGGGTCTTTCCATTCAAAAACGACTTCTGGTCGCTTGTTTTCATACTTTGATAAAAGATCTTTCATTATGCAGGAATTTGACGGCGAATATAATGCGCAAGGGCACAACTGCGAAGTAGAATCGACTAGATCTGAGATATGAATCCACCAACAGAATCTATTCGCGCGCCCGTGACAGAGGATAAGGCATTGATTTCACCACGTATACGAAGAGTCCCTAGGAAAGCAAAGACTATGGCTTCCTTAAAATTTATACTCTTGACATCTGGAATAACTATTTCGGAGTTCGTTTCCTGACGCAATTTTTGAATTAGAAAATTATTATGCGCACCACCGCCTGTTACCAATACATTTTTTAGCAAATGCACTTCGATAATTTTCGCAATTTGATGCACTGCATGCTCCACCGCAGTGGCCATGATATCTGACAACAATGCTCCTTTGCCAATTTCTCGAATATAATGTTCTTCAAAATATTCTCGACCCAGTGACTTAGGCGCTTCTTTCGAATAAAAATCAAGTGAATTCCATCGATCGTAAAGTTCTTGAATGCAACGACCGGTTCGAGCAATATCTCCTCCCTCATCGTAGGCAAGACCTTTCAAACGTGCAATTTCATTGAATACCATGTTGCATGGCACAATATCAAAAGCGATTCGTTTTCCAGATTCTTCAAAAGAAATATTGGCAATGCCTCCTAAATTAAGACAGGCATCATATTGAGAAAAAAGAAGTCTGTCGCCTATAGGAACAAGCGGAGCGCCTTGTCCACCAAGGGCTACATCGATTGTTCTAAAATTAGAAATGGTTTGAATTCCTGTTTGGGCTGTAATGTGAGCAGCACTTCCAATTTGAAGTGTCAATCCCAATTCTGGTCGATGAAAAACAGTGTGACCATGCGAAGCAATCAAATCGGGTTTTAAATCAAAGCGCTTAATAAACGACGCGACCCATTCACCATGCATTCTGCCTAAATCAACATCCAACAACGAGAGCTCAAAACCAGAACAGTCATTTGCCTGTCGAAGACGCTTGATTAACTCATTTGAATATGAAATTGTCTCTGAAGCCAATAATTCATAGCTCCATTTGCCCTGAACAAAATTGAATTTACAAGCCGCTATATCCAGCCCATCGAGCGAGGTACCGCTCATCAATCCTATGACCAAGTATTCACTTTGCATCAAGCTAAGTTACACATACATGCTTGCACGTTGTTCTTTTATAGCTTTATCAGAAATATATTCATCATAAGACATACGCTTATCAATGATACCCTTCGGGGTGATTTCAATAATTCTGTTTGCTACTGTTTGAACAAACTCGTGGTCATGAGAAGTAAACAAAGCCACGTGCTTCCAGTCTTTCAAAGCATTGTTGAAGGCAGTGATTGACTCCAAATCCAAGTGGTTTGTAGGCTCATCGAGTACCAAGCAGTTTGCATTTGCAAGCATCATTCGAGATGTCATACAACGCACTTTTTCTCCACCACTTAGTACATTACATTTTTTCAAAACCTCTTCACCACTGAACAACATTTTACCCAAAAATCCACGCACATAGGTCTCGTCTTTATCCGTAGAATATTGTCTCAACCAATCGACAAGATTATCGTCTGAGTTGAAATACTTGGCATTATTATTTGGAAGATAGGCTTTGGTAATTGTACTTCCCCATTCTACGACACCTGCATCAGTAGGCAATTCATTCATGATAATATCGAAGAACGAGCTAATCGCTAAATGCTCTTTAGAAATGATCGCTACTTTATCTCCTTTGATCAAACGAAAGGAAACATCTTTAAATAAAAGAACTCCTTCATCCGATGTTTTTGCAAGATTCTCAATTGCTAAAATTTGATCACCACAATCACGCTCTGCACGGAAAATAATACCCGGATATTTACGCGTTGATGGTT
>JBIIBU010000064.1:0-9158 GCA_044239235.1 Flavobacteriales bacterium | reverse complement strand
CCAATTTATCAAGCAATTTCTTTCTGCTCGTCGCCTGACGTGACTTAGAAGCATTCGCACTAAATCGCTCAACGAACTCTTGAAGTTCCTTGCGCTTATCTTCCATCTTCTTATTCTGATCAGAACGTTGACGAAGTGCCAACTGACTTGATTCGTACCAGAAGGTATAGTTACCAGTGTACAACTGGATTTTACTAAAGTCGATATCAACGATGTGCGTACACACCGCATCCAAAAAGTGACGGTCATGGGATACAACAATCACGATGTTTTCGAAGTCCGCAAGGAAGTTCTCCAACCAAGCAATGGTATCTACGTCAAGGTCATTGGTAGGCTCATCCAGAAGCAAGATCTCAGGATTTCCAAAAAGCGCTTGTGCTAAAAGAACACGAACTTTTTCTTTACCACTCAAATCCACCATCAAACGGTGATGCTCTGTTTCTTTGATTCCAAGACCGGAAAGCATATTTGCAGCGTCGCTTTCGGCATTCCATCCGTCCATTTCAGCAAAAATCACTTCTAATTCTGCCGCTTTTTCCCCATCTGCATCAGAAAAGTCAGCTTTAGCGTAGATATCCTCTTTCGCCTTCATAACTTCCCACAACTTCTTATTACCCATTAACACTGTTTCTAGAACAGGATATTGGTCGAATGCAAAGTGATTTTGTGATAAAACGCTCATACGTTCGCCAGGAGTGATGATTACTTCACCACCAGTTGGGTCGATTTCGCCAGATAATATCTTAAGGAAAGTGGACTTTCCGGCGCCATTGGCGCCGATTACACCATAGCAGTTGCCTGATGTGAATTTAAGATGTACTTCATCAAATAAGGTACGCTTACCGTAGCGAAGTGAAAGATTAGAAACTGCTAGCATGCTTTGAAATTTGCGGCCGCGAAGATAGTGCATAGAAAAACACTATTTGTTTAAGGGTCGGAATATCCTATTTTTGCCGACCAAACAAATCGAACAATGCATTTCGAACTAAGTGAAGAACACAAAGCGGTTCAAGCCGCAGCACGCGATTTTGCTCAAAACGTGTTGAAACCAGGCGTAATCGAACGCGACGAAAATCAAACTTTCCCAAAAGAACAAATACAGCAACTTGCTGAACTTGGGTTCATGGGCATGATGGTAGATACTAAATACGGCGGAAGCGGCATGGATGCGCTAAGCTATGCCATCGCGATGGAGGAAATCTCAAAAGTGGATGCTTCTACCTCTGTTTGTATGTCAGTAAACAACTCATTGGTTTGCTACGGACTGGAGGAATTCGGAACAGAAGAACAAAAACAAAAATATCTTGTGCCACTTGCTAGTGGTCAGAAAATCGGCGCTTTCTGCCTTTCAGAACCAGAAGCTGGTAGCGACGCAACTTCTCAACGTACTACCGCAATCGATATGGGCGACCACTATCTTTTGAATGGTACAAAAAACTGGATTACCAATGGTAGCAGCGCAAGCACTTACCTCGTAATCGCTCAAACCGACGCAGCTAAAGGTCACCGCGGTATCAACTGCTTGATCGTAGAGCGTGGAATGGAGGGTTTCATCGTTGGAGCGAAAGAAAACAAATTGGGTATCCGTGGAAGCGACACGCACACGCTGATGTTCCAAGACGTCAAAGTTCCAAAGGAAAACCGCATCGGTGAAGATGGGTTTGGTTTCAAATTCGCCATGAAAACCCTAAGTGGTGGACGCATCGGTATCGCTGCACAAGCCCTCGGTATTGCTGCAGGAGCTTATGAACTTGCACTTGCATATTCTAAAGAAAGAAAAGCTTTTGGTAAAGAGATTTCTCAGCACCAAGCTATTGCTTTCAAACTAGCAGATATGGCCACTGACATCGAAGCAGCGCGCCTTTTGGTGTACAAATCAGCTTGGATGAAAGACCAAAATATGAATTACGATCAGGCTAGCGCTATGGCTAAATTGTTCGCTTCTTCTGTAGCGATGAAACATACTGTAGAAGCCGTTCAAATCCATGGTGGATATGGTTTCGTAAAAGAATACCACGTTGAACGCTTGATGCGCGATGCGAAAATCACTCAGATCTACGAAGGAACTAGTGAGGTTCAAAAAATCGTTATCTCAAGAAACGTACTTGCAGATTAAAACACACAGTTAACTGTGCAGAAACTATATCAACGTCCCGGCAATTGTCGGGACGTTTTGTTTTAATTAGCATGGCATTATCAGCTTCAATTCATGAAACGATTTATCGCCATTGCCATCCTTATTGCCTGCGTCGGATTTGTTGGATATGTATTCTACACCTTCAGCAAGAGCACGCCAGAAAGTGGAAACCCTTGGTCCGCTGTTCCCAGCAACAGCGAAATGATTATTAAAATCAATCAAGTTTCTGTTTCACAAGAATTACTCGAAAGCATTCTGCCAAGTTCCAAAGATGCCCTGTTGGCCCAATGGTCAGATGAATTAAAAGGATTTCTTGAATCTATTGCTAGTAAGAATTACCAAGCACCAGATAACATTCTCTACGTCACCAATGCAAGTAGTGAAGGACTCCTCATCATTCCCTATTCTGACAAATTACCCGAGAATGAAGTTGGTGATTTGATTAAAGCAATAGTTGGTGAATCTCAATTTCAAGAAAACAGCTTCGAGTCAACGGCTATTTTCAATTCAGAGAATATTTCTTACGCGACAATCGAAAACAATATTTTGATAAGTCGAGCTTCTTCTCTTGTTGAAGCAGCAATTATCGAAAGCATGAAAGACCATCCAGAAACAAGCAGTTTGATGGTGGCGAATAACACCGCAGCGAAAGATGTAGCAATCACTATTTTCGGAAAGTGGGATACCGGCGAATGGATGTCGGTAGAACCTCATCGTATCGATGAATCGAATATGTTGTTTACAGGGTATGCCGTAATTGCCGACACGGCAAAACACCGTTTCAATCTCGCTGCAAATGGAAGTAGCTCTCGATTGGGCGATTACCTTCCATCAAATACTGTAGCCTCAGAAATATGGACTTATAGCGATATTCAAACAACGCGTGAACGCATTGATGCAATGCGCTCGAATACAAACGAAGAACTTTTCTGGAGCCAAGCGTGGGGCGCCATTGGCGATAGTTGCCAATGTGATCTAAACGCGGCTGTGCTTGATTGGAGAACAGGTGTGCAAGGCACTTTTGCTATTGCTTACTCAGATAGCGCAACAAAGATTGTTTCTTTCGCTCAAATGAGTGATAGTGTTAACGTGGCTCAATTACTTGGAAATATTGCTTTTCCTACTGCCAATGGAAACATTTTTATCAAATATCCAGAAATCTTCCGCCGCTACGCAAGTAGTCCTTTCCTAGCCGAACATTCATTCGGTTGTCAAGTAGGTGATTGCTTTTATACCTCTGATACCGAAGAAGCATTAATTCAGGTAAAAAACAATATTAACCAAGGAAATTCCTTACAGCGATCTGTGAACATCAATGCAGCAATTAGTTCTGATAATTGTGCCATTGCATGCACGGGAGGGGATTATTTAACAGGCGTTTTCCCAAAATCGCTTTCTTGGATTTTCTCCGCGAATGAAAAAAGTGGTGGCACTATTACCCGCGGCGACGAAGGTAAATTCATGATTCAATGGAAAGGCTCAAACAACGGGTCATTTACAGAAACAGAAGAACCGAATGAACCTTCGGTTACTCCTGTTTTAGCCGACACGGTGCAACCGGCCGTTGTAGAACCAGAGCCAATTGTAGAAGAACCAAGCGGTATAAAGTGGGACGTGATTAATCACAATACCAAAGAAAAAGAAACACTACGTCAGAATAAAGACAACAGTATTTCATTATTAGATAAATCAGGAAAAGAACTTTGGAAAGCCGCGCTGCCCGCAGCCATTGTAGGCGAAGTAACCCAAGTAGATGCATTGAATAATGGCAAATTACAAATGGCATTTGCTTGCAAAAATTCCATTTATGTTATTGATAGAAATGGAAAAAGTCTTGCCGGTTTTCCAATAGCTATTTCCTCTGAAATAACAACTGGCCTAGCGGTATTGGATTACGACAAATCCAAAAACTATCGATTACTTGTAGGTACTACAAATGGAAATATTTACAACTACACCATTCAAGGAACTGCTGCTAAAGGTTGGTCTTACGGAGGTGGCGCTCGTCCTATAAAAATCGAACATCAGAAAGTATCAGGCGAAGATCGAATTATAGTGACATACAAATCTGGTGAGAAAAAGAAATTCAAGAAAACAGGATTACCTGCATAGTATATCATGGCACAAGCTCAAGCTGCTTTTCTAGTAAAATATGGCGCTGCAGAGAGTGCCTTCGAATGGCGCGACATTGAAATGCCTCTAGCCAAAGAAGGTCAAGTGCTCGTGCAGATTGAAGCCTTCGGACTCAATTTCGCTGATGTACTAGCGCGCAACGGACTTTACAAAGAAGCACCACCATTACCATGTGTGCTTGGATATGACATGGTAGGACGCGTGATTGCTTGTGGCCCAAACACAGACAATTCTCTTTTAGGCAAAAGAGTGGTGGCTCTCACGCGATTTGGAGCCTATTCTACCCACATCAGCACTCCAGCGGTCGGCTGCCTAGTTGTGCCCGAAGAAATGCCCGCAGGAGAAGCCTGTGCGCTTGGAACACAATTCTCCACCGCCTACTACAGCACGAACGTTATTCAAAACATTCAACCCGGTTCACATGTGCTCGTACACGCCGCATCAGGAGGAGTTGGCACAGCCTTGATCCAATTATTACAACTTAAAAATTGCATCATTTACGGCACCGCAGGTTCTGACAAGAAAGTAGAAGTGCTAAGAAGTCAAGGAGTCATTGCATACAATTACAATACACAGGACTACAAAGTAGAAATTGAAAAACATCTCGAGGGAAAAAAACTCCATGTGACTTTCAATTCCATAGCGGGCACTACATTCAAGAAAGACATGAGTCTTTTGGGAGCCGATGGTCGTCTAGTTTTATATGGTTTCGCAGAACGCTCAGGCAAGCGCGGCGGCAAATTCGCCACCATCAAACTCCTTTGGAACATGGGACTGATTATGCCCATCATGCTTCTAGCCCATAGCAAAAGCATTCTCGGTGTAAATATGCTCAAGATTGGCGATGCAAAACCAGAGATTATCCAACATTGCATCACAGAATTAGTAGCACTTTGGAAAGAAGGTAAAATCAAACCCATCGCTACAGAAGTATTCAAAAAAGATCAACTCGCCGAAGCTCACCAAAAACTCGAATCAAGGCAGATAACCGGCAAAGCAATCGTGGAGATAGTGTGACAGCACAATAGTGTGGCAGTGAGACAGTGTGACGGTGAGACAGTGATTTAAGTGAACACAAGTGGAAACAAATGCACACAAGTGAACACAAATGAGATTAGTGGGAGACTTGTATTTTCATTCGGGTTCACTTGTTTCCATTTGGGTGCACTTGGCTTCACTTTTTATTTGGGTGCATTCGGGTACACTTGGGTTAATTTGTTTCCACTTTATAAACTGCCACACCGTCGCACTGTCTCACTGCCACACTAGAGAACCCCGTATATCCACTCCCCCTCTCCTTTCCTCCCGAAAAAGTTACCGTTCATTCATAACATATTGAAGCAGTGTGAAGAAAGTCGAAATTGGTAGTACAAACCTCTTTGCTATGTCTAATAAAGCCTCTGATCAATTGCACAAGCTCATCAAGAGTTTGAGCAAACCTGAGAAAAGATACTTCAAGGTCTTTTCTTCAAGACATATTATTGGTGATGAAAACAACTATCAAACGCTCTTCGATGCGATTGATAGACAAGAAGACTATGACGAAGAAAAGTTGATGAAGAAATTCAAAGACAAATCTTTTGTCAATCGCTTTTCCATTGCAAAAAACAGACTCTACAACGCCATTTTAAAAAGCTTGGATTCATTCCATGCCAACTCCAGTATTGAAGCACAAATTCACCGTCAAGTGCATGCAGCTGAAATACTTTATAATAAGTCGCTCTATGACCAAAGCTTGAAAGTGCTCAATAGCGCTAAGAAAGTAGCCGACAAACACGAGATGTACACAGTGCTAGCAGAGATTTCGCGCTGGGAAAAACGCATTATTGAAAAGAATAATTATGATGATATCAAATCAGTAGACGAACTCAATGTCATTATGCAAAATGATATTGAGCTTTTCGAAAAACTGAAAATCAATAGTGAACTTTGGAATATTAAGTCAAAGATTTTCTCTCAGCTTTATCGTCAAGGAAAAGTGAGAAGCGAGGCTGAAACCAAAGAGTTCAAAGGACTTTTAGATGATGCGAAGTCACGTTTAGAAGAAAAAAATATTGGACTAGAAAACGAATACATGCTTCGTCACATTTCAAGCGCTTACCATTTTGCACTTGGAGAATATGAAAATTGCTATCCTTATTTAGTAGAAAATATTAAAGCCATTCAAGAGTATACGCATTTGTTTGAAGAGGAGCCAGGCATCTATCTTTCTGTGCTTTCAAATACTATTTATGTAGGAATGCGCTTGGGCAAGTGGAAAGATGCTTTTGAACACCTCGAGCAATTGAGAGCATACCCTGCTACGCTTGCAGAGCGAATGACAGAAGATTTAGAGATCAGATTATTCTCTTTAGGAAAAAGCACCGAATTGACTCTTTACGCACAAAGCGGAGAGTTTGAAAAAGGCTTGGAAATAATCCCAGAAATTCGCCTAGGACTTGCGGCGTTCAATGAGAATTTGAGCAACGTTCGCAAAGCACATTTCTATTTCAATATCGCTGTCATTTATTTCGGATTGGAGCAATACCACGAATCTTTGAAATGGGTAAATAAACTGCTCAACAACGTGGACATCGACAAGACAAAAGACATTCACTGCATTGCGCAAATATTGAATTTGGTGATTCACCTTGAGCTCGGAAACAAAGAATTACTTCCATACACATTGCGCTCTACTCAGCGTTTCTTGGCAACTAGAAACAAAGTATTTGCATTTGAAACTATCATGCTTGATTTTGTAAATGAAATGCTGAAAAAGCGCACCAACAAGTCAAACGACGATTTGTATACAGACTTGCAAGCGCAACTTCAAGAGCTAAAACAAAATCCATTTGAGCAGTTCGTTTTTGAATATTTTGATTTCTTGTCGTGGGCTAAAAGCAAGGTGAGTGGAAAGAAATTCCGCGAGCAGTTGGCTGCTTGAGAAAGTAGTGCGACCTTTGTGCCATGAGTAACGAACGTACAGAATTGAATTCACTAGGTGAGTTTGGCTTAATTAAGCACCTCACTCAGTATTTCCCGTTGATTCACAAAAGCACTGTAAAGGGTGTGGGTGATGATGCCGCGATAATTCAACCGAATGAAGGTGAGCAAATTTTAGTGAGCACAGATATGCTCGTAGAAGGTGTTCACTTTGATTTAATGTACACTCCACTTAAGCATTTGGGATATAAAAGTGTGGCGGTTAATCTCAGCGACATCTGCGCGATGAACGCTATTCCAACGCAGATTACAGTGGCAATCGCTGTTAGCAATCGCTTCTCACTTGAGGCCATTGAAGAATTGTATGCTGGTATTCAAAAAGCCTGTGAGTGGTTCGGCGTTGACTTAGTTGGAGGCGACACCACATCTTCCCGCAGCGGACTCATTATTTCAATAACAGCTATTGGCACTGCGGATCCGATTAAGATCGCAACACGTGCAGGAGCGCGACTGAATGACTTGATTGTAGTGAGTGGTGACCTTGGCGCGGCTTATATGGGACTGCAGGTATTAGAACGCGAAAAAGAAGTTTACAAATCAGCACCACAATCACAACCTGATTTGATTGGCTACGATTATATCCTCGAGCGTCAGCTCAAGCCTGAAGCTAGAAAAGATGTAGTAGAAATGCTTGAAAAATTAGAGGTTCGCCCAACATCAATGATTGATATTTCAGATGGACTGGCTTCTGAGTTGATGCACATTGCAGATCAGAGTTTTGTGGGCTGTGATATCTACGAAGAGAAAATTCCAATTTCTCCTGAAACCATTGCTGCTGCTAAAGAATTTAAACTAGACCACACCACAGCTGCATTGAATGGTGGCGAGGATTATGAGTTGCTCTTTACGATAAAGCAGAATGATTTCGAAAAAATCAAAGGCAATCCAATGTTCACAGTTATTGGTCACGTGACAGAAGAAGTGAATGGCTGCCGCATGATTACCCGCGGCGGAGAAGCCATCGCCCTAAAAGCGCAAGGCTGGGATGCTTTGAAGGATCGCGAGATTTAATGACTAAACCGAATATCTTTTACATTCAATTGAAGTGAGCGCTGGCCTTGCCACACGTTTTCTTCTACTGTAAAAAGAATATCTATCGGTGTGTTTTGTGCAATTGGGTCAGCCCAACCTCCGAGGTCAAAACCAATTCCATCCATTTTCTTATCACGCATTTCTCCTTCGTATACTGATAGCTTCAGATGCTTGAGTGTTTCACCCACAGCCCTTGAAGCTCCTGCATTTCGCAAGTTTCTTGCAAGAAAAACAGGCTTCATATTATCTGGACCAAAGGGCGCAAACATCGAAAGGTGCTTGAAGAATCTATCATTAATATCAGCCAATTTAATTTCTTGATCGTATTCAATAAATGGCTTAGGTCTAATGCTGTGCAATTGTGTTTCAATGATCTTGTCCAAGCGCTCACGAAAAGCATCAAAATTCGAAGGCGACATCGACAATCCTGCAGCCATAGCGTGACCCCCATATTGTTCAAGTAAATCTTCGCATTGACCAAGCACTTCGTACAAGTCGATTCCGGGAATGGAGCGAGCACTTCCCGCGAGCTTACCATCAATTTCAGTTAGTACAATAGCTGGTTTATAAAACACTTCCACAAGACGTGAGGCTACAATACCAACTACGCCCTTGTGCCACCCTTCATTTCGAACGACTGTGGAAAATGAATTGAGGTAAAACGGATCTTGGTTTACTATCTGCATCGCTTCGATAGTGATGGCTTTATCTACTTCACGGCGATCATTGTTATTTTCCTCTACACTTTTACTAACTGTCTTTGCCACTTCTGTATCTTCTGCCAAAAGGAGATCAACCGCCTGCTTTCCAGAGAACATTCTTCCGGCAGCATTAATTCGGGGAGCAAGTATGAAAACAACATCCGTAATCGTCA
>JBIIBU010000116.1:0-6034 GCA_044239235.1 Flavobacteriales bacterium | reverse complement strand
TTCGATGGATGGTTATGTCGCACAGCTTGACAAAATTTGTGACCTCGCTGATAAATACGATGCACTTGTAATGGTAGACGAATGTCACGCTACAGGTTTTATAGGAAAGACTGGAAGAGGAACAATTGAATTGAAAAATGTCCTTGGTCGAGTTGATATCATCACAGGCACATTGGGCAAAGCACTCGGTGGTGCAATGGGTGGATTCACAACAGGTAGAAAAGAAATTATTGATCTTCTTCGTCAAAGAAGCAGACCATATTTGTTCTCAAACTCGCTTGCCCCTAGCATTGTAGGAGCTTCTATAGCAGTGTTTGACATGTTGAGTAAGACAACAGAATTGCGCGATAAATTGGATAACAACATCCAACAATTCAAAGCGGGAATCAAAGCTGCGGGATTCGATATTAAAGATGGCGATTCAGCAATTGTTCCTGTGATGCTTTACGATGCAAAACTTTCTCAAGATTTCGCAGACAAATTGCTCACTGAAGGAATTTATGTAATTGGATTCTTTTATCCAGTTGTTGCAAAAGGACAAGCGCGTATTCGCGTTCAACTTTCTGCAGCGCACGAACCAGAACATATTGATCGCGCTATTGCAGCTTTCACTAAAGTGGGTAAAGAACTTGGAGTGATTAAATAATCACTCATGAAAAAATTTGATTTCATCATCATAGGCCAAGGCATTGGAGGCAGTGTCTTGGCTTTTTCTTTATTAAAAAAAGGAAAATCCGTTCTTGTCATCGATGATGGATACAAATCATCATCGAGTTTCATCGCTGCTGGATTGTGGAATCCTATTGTTTTCAAACGCCTTTCTAAATCCTGGTTTATCGATCAGTGTATTGAAATCGCCTATCCTTTTTACAAAGAGCTTGAAGACGAATTAGGCGTTTCCTTTTTTCATAAAAAAAGATTGATTCGCATTTTTCCCGATCAACGCTCGGCGAATGATTTTGATGAAAAATCTGAAAATCCAGAATACAAAGCATACATCAATTCTACAAGTGTTTCTATTCCCGATGTTCATCAACCATTTGGAAATGGCATCGTGGAAAACGCCGGCTGGTGCAACGTTCCAGTTTTTATAAATAATTTCAGAGAATATCTTATCGAGCGCAACGCCTTTTTTCTAAATGATTTTGATGAAGAAAAATTGGTGAATGTTGATGGTGACTGGCAGTATGAAAATTTTGCTGCAGAGAAAATTATTTTCAGCACAGGATCAAAAATGCTTTCGAGTAAATTCTTTGGACACTTGCCTTTGGTTCCGAATAAAGGTCAGGTATTGAGAATAAAATTTGAAGATCAAAAAGTGGACGAGATGATCAACTACGGCAATTTTCTTTTGCCGGTTGACAATGATGAATATCGTTTGGGTGCGACATACGAACTCAACGACCCGAATCCAAACATCACAGAAGAAGCTCGTATAAGCTTTTTAGATGGCCTTAAAGATATTTTACCCTACACACTTATAGTTCTAGACCATGAAGTCGGTTACAGACCCACAGTGCGCGACAGAAGACCTTTGCTCGGCGAGCATCCATCCCACAAAGGGATGTACATCTTCAATGGACTAGGATCTAAAGGGGTTATCCAAGCGCCGTATTGCGCGCATCACTTAGTGCAGCACTTGCTGGAGGGGGTGGCGATTGATAAAGAAATGAGTATCTCCCGTTTCAGATTACCGACGACTGGTGACTGGTGACCAACGACTAGTGACTGGTGACTATTTACTAGATACTGAATACCTACTACCTATTACTTAGAGCTTATGGCTAAAAGCCAATAACCAATAGCCTCTTTCAGAGCTCTAAAACTATTCCTCACGTGTATCAATTTCAATCTCTATAGCACCTTCACTATCGGGCATATTCTCTGCTGGGCCCGCTATTCTGCCAAACACCAATGTTTCTCGATTCAACTCCATCTCAGCAGGAACAACATCTCTGATGCATTTCAACTCCAATGTATCCTTTGTCAATTTCTCAATGGAGAATGCCAGCTTAAAATCTTGGTCACATGTGTTGACGAATAAAAGAACAGGAACGTTATAACCATCCATATTCTCATAGATACGGTAAGCCAATCGCAAATCACTTCTTTCGCCTTTCTTGTCTAGAAAAGAAAAACTCGAGGAAATTTCATTGCTTCCAAAATAAACCTGATCAATGAAATTCTTTTTACTTTTCAAGGTAACTGCCTTCTCTTCAAAAATACTCCAACATCCGACAATCAGATGTGGTTTAGGATTCATCATAAACGATGTCAATCCGAAGAAACACGCCATAAGCACGAGAGGAAGCGGTTTGATATTTTTGTTTTTCATTCTTTAAAATTCCTTTTTTGATTCTATTGTTAGCGTGCTCACGTCTCGAAGTTCGGCGATTTCTGAAGAAACTACTTTTCTGATTTGGATATTGCTCATTCTATTGACCGCAAATATTAAAGAATTTCTGCCGATTCAATCTAAAAATTTCAAAGCTTTGGTAACGCTTAACTATTACTAAAATTTAAGGATCATCAAACTAACTTCACTTACTCCATCTCCAACGTACCCGCTCTGAAAAGCGAAATCAAGGGTTCGGGTTTCCGAGGATTCGCGGGGTCGTGGGGGACACATGCCGACAGGCATTCCACACGCCGCAAGGCGATCCACACGCCGTCAGGCGTTACACATACCTTTAGGTATTACACCGCCAAAGGCGAACAAACTTTCATTTTATTTTGAAAGTTCAGAAACTTTCTTAACTTTGCGTCGTAATACTTTTCATTATGACACTTCAAGACGCAAAAGATAAATTCATCCAAACATGGGGAGCACTCGGTAGCAACTGGGGAATCAACAAAACAATGGCCCAAGTTCACGCGCTACTCCTCGTGAGCGAAGAACTCCTCTCCACCGAGGATGTGATGGAAAAACTCCAAATCAGTCGCGGAAATGCAAACATCAACGTGCGAGCACTCATCGATTGGGGACTCATCGACCGTACCAACGTTAAAGGCGATCGCAAAGAATACTTCATCGCAGAAAAAGACATCTGGAAAATCGCCACACTCATCGTCAACGAGCGTCGCAAACGCGAAGTGGAACCCATCCTTAAAGCACTCAAACAAGTAAAAGATATCGACGCCAAAAGCGGAGAGAAAAAAGAAATAAAACAATTCACCGACTTCATAGAATCGCTCGAAAAATTCACCGGAACAATAGACGGTGTATTCGAAAAATTCTGCCGCGCCGACCAAAGCTGGTTTACCGGAACGATTTTGAAACTGTTTAAATAGGCCGTAGGCCACAAGCGGTAAGCTCTAGACCTTAAACCATTAGCTTCTGCTTACAACCTACTGCTTAAAGCTTAAATCCAAATAACATGGACACAAAAAAACAAACCATCATCCTCGCGGGAGGAACTGGATTCCTTGGACAACTGCTCCAAAATCACTTCTCTAAAATCTACCATAAAGTTATTGTCCTTACTCGTCAAGCTAAGCCCGCTAAAGACAACATCCACTTTATGGAATGGGATGGCAAAAATCCCGGTCACTGGATGCACGAAATCGACGGTGCTGATGCTGTGATCAACCTTACCGGCAAAAGCGTCAATTGTCGATACAATGCAAAAAATAAAAAAGAAATTCTCGAAAGCAGAATCTCTTCTACCCTCGCGCTAGGCGCCGCAGTTATTATGGCTGCCAAACCTCCTCGCATTTGGATCAACTCTAGCAGCGCGACCTTCTATCGACACGCAGAAGACCGTCCACAAGACGAATACACTGGAGAAACAGGAAAGGACTTCAGCATGGGCGTTTGCCAACAATGGGAAGAAACTTTTTTTGATATTCCTACTCCAGGAACACGCAAAGTTGCTCTCCGCACCGCGCTAGTTCTCGGAAAAAAAGGAGGCGTATATCCTGTATTTCGCAAACTAGCCAACATCGGATTGGCAGGAAAACAAGGCACCGGAAGACAAATGACCAGCTGGATCCACGAAGAGGATTTCATTGCCTCTATCGATTTCATCATGGCTTCTCCAGAATTAGATGGCGCAATAAATATCACAGCACCACATCCTGTGAGCAACGAAGAATTCATCAAAACAATGCGTCACAGTTTAGGGCATTCTTGCGGACTTCCACAAACCAAATGGATGCTCAAAATTGGCGCTTGGTTTATGGGTACCGAAACAGAACTCGTCACCAAAAGCAGATGGGTCGTACCTACTAGACTTCTACAATGCGAATTTGATTTTAAATATCCTTTCGTTCAACAAGCTTTTAACGCCCTAAATCAAACATCAAATGATCACGCTCATAGCCAATCTTCTGTGGAAAATCAGGTTCAACTGGCATAGAAAACGCAGTCCTTTTTTAGGAAATCTTTTCAAGTAAATTGATCACTCTTTCAAGTGTATGACTAACTTTGATAAAAAATAAACGATGCTAAATAAGAAAATCGAAAAAGCGCTCAACGATCAAATCAAAGTTGAGGCGGAAAGCAGCCAAGCATACCTAGCAATGGCTTCATGGTCTGAAGGCGCTGGTCTTTCTGGCACCGCAGCATTCCTATACAAACACAGCGATGAAGAGCGCATGCACATGCTAAAACTCATCAAATTCGTTAACGATCGCGGCGGTCAAGCTGTAATCCCAGAATTGAAACAACCAGCAAAGGATTATAAAAACCTCCAAAACGTTTTCAAACTTCTTCTCGACCACGAAACACGTGTGACTGAAGAAATCAACAGCGTTGTAGATGTTTGCTTGAAAGAAAAAGATTACACCACTCACAACTTCATGCAGTGGTATGTAGCTGAACAAATCGAAGAAGAAACTTTGGCAAGAAATATCCTCGACAAACTTAAGTTAGTGGGCAACGACAATGGCGCTCTCTACATGTTTGATCGCGACTTGCAAAGCATCAGCGCCGCAGCTGCTGCTCCCGAAAAATAATAGGACCATACTATGTTAAAAGGCCTTTCCTCCGGAAAGGCCTTTTTTATTTCCCTCAATTTCAACACTATAACACCTCCCCGTCTTAACAATCGGGCGTGAAGAACCCAATGAGAATCCAAAAAAGTGTTTGGTGAAGTCAACTAGCTTTGTTACAGAGGATAGTGTGCCTTTTCATGCCTGCCAAACATTGCGTCATATCAATTCTGTGTGTCTTGCTGTTGCTAGCAAGCAAAATATCCTATGCGCAAAAACTCGACGAAAGCGACACCAGAGCAATGGTTCAAGCAAGCTTTCTATTTCAATTTGCCACAAACTGCAACTGGCCTAAGGAAGCTAAGACCGGTAAATTTTATATTGGAGTACTAGGAAATCCCAGCATCTACCAAAGCGCGAAAGAACGCTACGGTGCAAAACCCGTGGGAAGTCAAACCCTTGAAATCGTTTCACTCACCGAAATTCCAACTACACAATTTTTTCACATTGTATTCATTGACAAATCCCACAAGGGTGATATCTCGAAAGCGATTAAAGAGTTGAAAGCAAAAAACACTTTGATTGTTACCAATTGGGAAGGCGCTCTCGAATCGGGTTCCCACATTAATTTCAAATCAATTGATGGCAGTATCCGTTATGAAATGAATGCAGCCATCATCGAAGACAGAAAAATAATTCCAGGCGTAAAAATCATGCAATGGAAGGTAGATTGACATGAAAAAAACAATTCTCCATATCGTCATCCTACTTCTTTCGATGTGCACTTTAAGCATGTCGGCTCAAGTGCCTTTGCCCCTTACCAACGAGGCTATCAAAGCCTATCAGTCCGGTGATTTCATGACGGCAGAAACTAAAATCAAGATCGCTCTCGCTGATAAAAAAGAAACGGAAGAAGCATACACACGCTACACTGCTGGCTATATCTACAAAGAGCTCTACAAGACAATAGAGCCTGAAAAACGTGAAAGCATATACCGCGCGAAAGCAATTGGCTATTTGCAAGAATCTTTGATACTCGAACCAACAGGAAGCACCGCCGACATGACCAAAGCGGCTCTCAAATATCTTGCGGTTAGCTACT
>JBIIBU010000114.1:0-6090 GCA_044239235.1 Flavobacteriales bacterium | reverse complement strand
GCGAGATTGTGCAGCGAATGCAACTGCTTTTGCAAATAATGAAAAAGGATGGCCAGAACCATTGATCACAATTTGGGAGCCTCGCTCATTTTCAAGAATAATGCAGTTTATAGGGGTGGGAAACACTTGTCCAAGGAAGGTGCTTATGAATTCTCAGATTCATTTAATCGAACCAAGTGACAATCGTTATTTGTTAAATGTAAATCATCCTGAAGAGAGAGACAGAGTTCACCTTTCTAAATGACCTACTTTTGTTTTATTAAGAATACACAATGACAATTCAACCATATCAACCTGAAATTCGATTTGCCGATATTGATGCAATGGGCCATGTGAACAATGCCGTATATCTCAGTTATTTTGAACAAGCTCGTATGCATTTTTTTCGACAAATGATAGGGCAGTGGGATTGGAGAAAGCATGGAATTCTTGTTGCCAGAAATGAGATCGATTATAAGCGTTCTATAGTGCTGCGTGATGTGGTAAAAATATATGTTGGGTGCAAACACATAGGCACCAAAAGCATGACAATGGATTATAAAATTGTGGTTGTGAAAGATGATGTAGAACAAGTAGTAAGTACAGGCGCATCAGTGCTTGTATGCTTTAATCATGAGTTGCAACAAACAGCTGAAGTGCCCGCAATGTGGAGAGAGCAATTTGAGAAATTGCCTTCTGTTAGTTCTTAAGGTGTAGCATTAAAGACCCTTTTGCAGGTATTGTTACTTTACCGTCAAGGAAAACTCTTTCGCCAGATACTACATCCATACCTCGACTTTTTCCATTTAGAGTGGGTTGGAATCTTTTTAAATCAAGGTCTATAGGTTTGTCGTTAAGACTATATATGCACATAAGCATTTGATCGCCTTCAGTTCGGAAGTATACCCAAGTATTTTCTGTTGGAACGTATTGCGTCAGTTTAGCATTGGCGATCCATGGATTTTGTTTTCTCCATTGCATTATTGTTTTTGAAAGATCAAAAGCTTCCTTTTGTTTGCCTTCAAGATTTGCATACTTGAATTTATCAATTGAGTCGCCTGACCAACCACCTGGGAAATCTTCACGAACAAGTGCGTCTGGATTTGAATAGTTCTTCATCAAAATTTCGTTGCCATAGTATGTGCAGGGAATACCGCGAAGGGTGTGGATCATTATCATCCCCATTTTCCATTTGTCATAGTCTTCATTTACTATACTATAGAAACGACTTAGGTCATGATTGTCAAGGAAAGTGACGTTTCGAGAAGCATCTTCATAGATAATATCAGCGATTAGGGTAAGTTCAATTCTTCTGAAACCTTCTTCCCAACCAAATGGCTCCACGAGTCCTTTACTAATAGCGAAGTAGAGTTGGAAGTCTGTCACTCCATCTAGTTTAGAAGAGAAGTTTTTATTAAGTCCATTATCTTCAGTAAACCATGCTTGCACTGGCGAAGTGTTGACCCATGTTTCTCCGAAAATATTTATAGTTGGGTATTCATTTTTGATTGCTATGTTGCAGTCCTTCATGAATTGTTGGTCGGGATATGAGTACGTGTCAATGCGGAATGCATCAAGCCCTGCCAGTTCAGTCCACCATATAGCATTTTGTATAAGGTATTTTGCTAAATGTGGATCACGTTGATTTAAATCAGGCATGTGATTATCGAACCAACCGTCTGACATCGCTTTTCTTTCCTCAACAGTAGAGTAGGGGTCCATCAGAGTCTCAGCTCTATAAGTGGTTCTGGTAAATACTGGCGCCCAGTTTATCCAAGAGGAATCTGGTAAATTTTTGAAAAGATGGTGTTCAATTCCCCAATGGTTGTAGACAATATCCCAGACCATTTTAATTCCTCTTTTTCTGCACGAGTCCGCTAGTGCTACGAACATTTGATTTGTTCCAAAGCGTGGGTCAACCTTGTAGCTATCCGTGCAAGCATATCCATGATAGCTTTCTTTGGTTTGGTTATTTTCTACTAAAGGATTTATCCAAAGCGCAGTAACACCAAGGTTCTCGAGGTAGTCGATGTGGTTCATGATTCCTTTAATGTCACCACCGTGTCTTTCTTTGAGTTCTCTTCGATTAACCCCTTCATGCATAAAAATGAGTGTGTCATTTGAAACATCGCCATTTGCAAATCGGTCTGGGAAAAGGAGGTACATATTATCAGCGCCGTTTATTCCCAAAGGTTCCTTTCCTGTTCTCTTTAGAAGTTGATACTTAAATATAGATTTCTTTTTAGCGCCTTTCAGAGTAATTTCAAAATCGAGGGTCCCGGCGGTTTGCTGTTCACCTATTTCAATGGTTACATATTTATAAAAAGAGTTTTTCGCATTTTCGATTTTTACGATTCTCGTAAACTGAGAATTGAGTTTAATTTCTGCGTTGGATAGGTTTTTACCAGAAAAAAGGAGTTCGACCGTATTGGTTTTCATGCCCACCCACCAGTTTGGAGGGTCAACTCTTTCAACTGCAGAGGGGGTGTTTTTTGCGAGGCAAAGAATTGTTAAACAGGTGAATAAGCAGGCGAAGAATAACTTTTTCATCGTATGTTTATAATGTTTTAGCTAAAAGATAAAAGCAAAAGTGCTGTGATAAATGAAAAATGCTACTTTTGGAAAGTGTTAAAAGTACACCAAGTATAAATCAAACAACAATAACCAATGAAAAAAATCTACACTTTGTTTTTTGCTGCGTTGGCTGGGCTCTCTCTAAGCGCTCAACAGAACGTAACTTTTAACGTAGACATGACCAATGAAACAGTCAACCCAACCGGTGTTCACATCGCGGGTAACTTTCAAGACATCAACTACGATGGAATGTTAGAAAATGCTGATCTAGTAAACTGGAATCCAAGCGCATATGAGCTTACGGATGCAGATATGGACGGTGTTTATTCTATTACACTTCAACTAATTAGTGCTGTTTATGAATTCAAGTTCATTAATGGTAACAACTGGAATGATGGAGGAACTCCTTCTGTTGCTTGGGAAGAATCAATTCCAAGTACTTGTACTGTTGGTGGTGGAAACTTAAACCGTCAAATTGTTGTTGCGGGCGCTGACGTAACTTATTCTGTTTGTTTCGCAAATTGCGCAGCATGCGGAGAGAACGCAGTGCGCTTTGCAGTTGACATGACATTGGTTGATGAAGATGGCGACGGAATCCCAGGCGAATTTGGTGAAGACATCAATCCTGTTGGAGTTTTCGTAGCTGGCGAATTCCAAGGTTGGAATGCAAGTGCAACTCCACTGTATGATTTCGATTCTAATGGAATCTGGGAAGGTTTTTATAGCATTGGAACAGCGACTACCACTGAATACAAGTTTATCAATGGTAATGATTGGAGTTTTCCAAACGAAAACGTTTCCGGAGCTTGCAGCGATGGAACTGGTAATCGTGTTGCAACAGTTTCTTCAGCGAATACGACTCTTCCAAACGTGTGTTGGAATTCATGTGATCTATGTGTTCAGCCTACTATGGTAACATTCATGGTTGACATGTCACAACAAGCTGTATCACCAAACGGTGTTTATGTTGCAGGTAGCTTCCAAAACTGGACACCTGGAGAAGGTTTGTACCATTGCACAGACAACGATGCTGATGGTATCTTCCAAGTAACAGTTGGTCTACAACCAGGTAACTACCAGTACAAATTTGTAAATGGTAATGCATGGAGCGGTCCAGACAACTTTAACGAGACCATCCCTGCAGATTGCGCTAGTGGTGGCAATCGTGCTTTGGTTGTTGGCACTGAATCAGTAATGGAGTATTTCTGCTATGGTCAATGCGGATCAGTTTGTATCGTAGATCCAGATCCAGCTGATATCACTTTCCGAGTGAACATGAACGAAACTCCTGTTAGTGCAAATGGCGTTTGGGTAATTAGCAACGCTACGAACCCACAATGGCAAGATGGTGCAACTCAAATGACTGACGATAATGCTGATGGTATTTATGAGGCTACATTTACTGTATCTGGTTCTGCTGATTTCTTCTACAAGTTCGTAAATGGTGACGTTTACGCTCCAGAAATTGAAGAAGGACTACCAGTTGTTGATGGTTCTACAGGTATTGCTGCTTGTGGCGTCGAGAACGGTCTTGGCGGATACAACCGTACATACACTAGAAGCGGTGTTGATGAAGTATTGAATATCGTATGTTTCAACGAATGTGCTGATTGTGAAGTTTCTGTATCAGAACTTTCAATCGTAGCAGATTTGAAAGTATTCCCAGTTCCTGCAATTGATGTATTGAATGTATCATTCAACACAGGTTTGGCTCAACACATTGTAATCAATGTAGTTAACAACCTTGGTCAAGTTGTAGTAACAAAAGATATGGGTACAGTAGCTGGTCAACGCACGGTTCAACTAGATGTTGAAAACCTTGCAACTGGCATCTATGCTCTTCAAATTACGAATGGTAACAACAAACAAGTTACTCATATTGCTGTAAAGTAATAGGTTAGGAGATTATTCAAAACCCCGAGTCACTTTGTGACTCGGGGTTTTTTGTTTAGTGACTGATGTGTAAAGTCTTAATTTTTAACATTGGGTCGGAAACTTGTCTGATTCTGTTATATTTGGCGAGTTAATCTTAAAACCTTTTTTATCCAAAAACCATTCAACACATGAAGAAAAGTTTACTTATGCTTTGTGCTCTAGCATTCAGTGCTATTGCATCGATGGCGCAGGTAACAGGTATCGTTGTAGAAGAATTCTACACCGATGACGCAACTGTGGCAGGGTATCCTGCTGGTCACACGACCTACCGTATTTATGCAACAACAACAAACGCAAATGATGCGGTTATTGCTGTAGTGGGCTTCAACGAAGCTCCTTTGGCTCTTAACGTACCAGATGGCATTTGGAATCAGCCAGAGCCTTCAGGTGTTGTCGGCACGGACAATAACTGTGCTCTTTATGGCACATTTCCTTCATTGCAATATGATTCATATGTAACGATTGGAAGAACTTGCAATACCGATGCAGGTGGACAGCTTTTCACTTTCGAAGATGCTGCGCAAACTTGGCGCATAGGATCATTTGATACTTCACCTTATGGAAACGGTAATATCCTGCTTAATACCACTGTAGGTGGCGCGTGGAACTCACTTCCTTCTGTAGGTGGAATTCCTTATGAGAATACATTGGCAGGAGCTGATCTTAAAGTACTTCTCGCTCAGATCACTACTACTGGTAGCATTTGTGGTTCATTCAACGTGCAATGCACTCCAGAAGGTTCTTCAACTGCAGAGTTGTACTCTGGTCTTTCATTCGGTACGGGCGGTTGTGGAACTCCTGGATGCACAGACCCAACAGCACTCAACTATGATATGAATGCTGGTTTTAACGATGGATCTTGCTTGCTTCCATGCACTCTAGAGTTCATCACAACCGAATTTACAAATCCATCTTGCGCAGGTGTCACTGACGGCACAGTTGTTTACCAAGCTTCTGGTGCTCAAGATTTGATTGAATACTCATTTAATGGCGGAGATTCATTTGTAAGTGCAATTGAAGAAACTGAAACTGGCCTTGGCGCTGGTATCTACGAAATCTTTGCTCTTGACCGCAAGTTCTACAACGAGATTTTCAATCCTGGTGGAATTTATGGCACTTGTGAAGTGATTACTTCAGTGTTCTTGGAAGAATTCCCAATTACTTTTGAAGGTGTTACCCCAACTAACATTACTTGCTATGGCAATAATGATGGTTGTGCTCTTTCAAGTGTTATTGGAGGATGGGGTACGCTTATGATTAATATCGTAGACGAATCAACGGGTGATCTAGTATCTGACGATGCTGGTAACGTTGTTGAATTGCCTTCACCTGACTATTGCGGTCTTGTTGCTGGTGATTACCATTTCTTGGCTACAGATGAAAATGGTTGCACTCAAGCGAGTGAGTCATTCACAATTGCAGAACCGATTGAATTGACATTGTTCGCTGGAGCAAGCGCTCCGGCTAGCTGCTCTGATTCAGCTGATGGCATTCAAGTGATTGCTTGGTCAGGTGGAACAGGTGATGTTGACTGGAGTATGGATGATGATGGTACTTATGAATTAGAAGGTGGTCCATCTACATTGGTCTTGAATACACTTG